>JBILOD010000176.1:0-7641 GCA_044374645.1 Pseudobdellovibrionaceae bacterium
TTGGTTCGAGCCATGGCGAGGGTGCCACGCTTATTTTTTAATCCATTGTCGGCTTCATTTTGAACAGGAGCTTGAGTTGGCTTTTGATTCATGTCCGCTGTCATTCCGCCACCTTGAACCATAAACACTGGAATCACCCGATGAAAAATCGTACCCTTATAAAAATCTGAATCAACGTACTTTAAGAAGTTTTCGACTGACTTTGGCGCCTTATCTGCGTTCAATTTAATTTTAAATGTACCTTCTGTAGTTTCAAATTCGACGAACATACCCTTATTGCCTTTCGTTTCTGTTGGTTTTTTTTCTCCAGCATTCGCAGCCTGAAAAAAGGTCAATGTGACCAAGAAAAAAGTTACGACATAGATCCAAAGCGCTAACCACCATGAAGAGCTGGCACGTTGTTTTGAATACATAATATCCCCCTAAGCCCTAAGGCTGTAATCCGCTTCTATTCCAGTGGTCAAGTAAAGGCCAGTTTTGAACTGCTCTTAGTCAAAGTTTTTAGACCAACGTGGCTTATAATAGTTATTACGGTCAAATGTGATGCGGCGCTCATTTGTCCCATCAATATTAACGATAAATATTTGGTTAGTTCCCGTACGGTCACTGGTAAACATAATATGTCGACCATCAGGTGAAAACACAGGGTCCTCATTGGTGGACCAGCGTCCATCGGTCCGTTTTGCCGATGTTAACCGCTCAATTTTACTGCCATCGGCATCCATAATAAAGATGTCGTAATGATTAGTATCTAGGCCCGCAAAAGCAATCTTTTTGCCATCGGGAGACCATGAAGGTGAAGAATTATAAGTGCCGGCAAAAGTCCGACGAACAGCATTGGTTCCATCGATATCCATCACCCAAACCATCGGCTTACCACTTCGATCAGATGAAAAGGCCACTTTTTTGCCATCGGGACTCACAGCAGGCTCCACATTCAGTGCACCACTTGGACCATTTGTGAGCCGTTTAATGATGTTGCCCTCAAGATCGACTCGGTAAATATCTGAGTTTCCACTTTCAGAAATGGTCATTAAGATTGAGTTTCCGTCGGGATGAAAAAAACCTCCCGAGTTTAGGCCCATACGATAAGACACCAACCATCTCTGCCCCTTCAACAAGTCTAACATAAACAAATCGGGATTACGTAATCCCTTCGATCCTCGCTTTACAAAAGCCGTATAAAGAATTTTCTTGCCATCAGGGGACCAATTTGGAGATAGCGCAATGGAACTGTGAGACGTCACTTTTGATGGGTCACTACCATCCCAGTCCATAATATATATTTCTTTAAACTTTGAGCCTGACTTGCTGGAGGAGACGACCACTTTTGACAAGAACATGCCCTGTTTACCAGTGAGGGCCAATAGTAAATCATTCGCAAAGCTATGTGCGATTTTATTCAATTGCCCAAAGCTCCCTTGGTATTTCTTGGACATTATTTTCTGTAATTTCGGCACATGGTAGACATAGGACTCGAGATTAATTCGATCACCGGAGATGGTGAAGGAAAGTCGTAATAAAAACTCGGCGCCAATGGTTTTCCAACTATCGAATTTGAATCCGTTCGAAGCTTCTGTGACCGGCACTGGCGCCAATTTTGAGGAGTCTTCCAAGAAAGCCTTGGGATCAATAAAGTCAAAGTAGCCGGTAACATCCAAGTCGTTCTTGATGACTTTATATAACTCAGTGCCGACACGTTGATGTTGAGGTGCTGCTGCCGTACTGCTAGCAAATTGCAAAGCTGGGAACGCAACAAGACTCTTTTTAATTTGGGCCTCTCCAACTTTGATATAAATTCCGTCAGAAGTTTCTTGAGCCTTCAGTGCGCTACAAAGCAAAAACAGACTCAGAAAAATAAAAATTGTTTTTGTCACAACTTACTCCTTCGATCAATATCGATTACTCTGGGAACCCTAACACCATACCGTTCACACTTACGATGGCACGAAACTTTTCGGGAGGAACAGGAAATGGTACCGCTTTTTTAACTGTTTCGATCACTGTTTCATCATAACTTGGATTACCACTACTCTTAACTAACTGTGCTTTTAATAACAACCCATGGTCATCAATAAAAACTCTCACTTGCGCACTGTAATTACCGCGAGCTAACCATTCTGGTAAACTCCAAAATTGTTTTACATGGCGATCGAGATCACCTAAGTAATTTTCGTGTTGTAGCTTATTAACTCCAGTCAATTCTGTCCCTGGCGAAAGAACATTCCCCTTATACTGAGAAACTCTTTGTGCGAGTTCCTGCCGTTCTGTTTCCTTCATTTCTTCCTTGATTCGATCAATGGCAGCCTGTTTCTTGAGTTTTTTGATCGCTTCTGCGGCCGTCAGTTTAGAGTCCTCTTTAGATTTGATATCTTGTTTCTTGGGCGACAAGACGACTTCAGGCTCAGGTTCATTCACCTCTGGTTTCGGCGGTTCTGGTGGCGCCGCTGGCTCGGCTTTTTCAGGCTCTGGCTTCGGAGCTTCTGCCACGGGAGGAGGTGGTTGGGATGGCAATTTATCTGGCAAGTCCACAATATCGACGCGAATGGCGGGTTGATAAACTTCGATCGCTTCTGGAAAAAATACCGCTTTCACAGTAAACACGAGCACCACCACAAGATGGCCAACGGCAGAATATAAAAGGGGTAAATTCAGATCATCACGCATTGTTTATTCAGTCTTAGGTAGCGTGACTAGGCCGATATTGTAAATACCGGCCCGCCGGATTTCAGCCATTGCTTCAGCAACATACCCGTAATCCACAGACTTATCAGCCTGAAGGTAAAGCTGCTTGTTCTTTCGAGATTTGAAAATAGCCGCGAGCTTTTCATTTAACTGCGACATCGAGACATTCTCTTTGCCTGCTGTCATTTTTTTGTTTTTGTGAATGACCAGGACAAAAGGTTCATCGGTCGCCTGAACTCCCGACGATGCGGTCTTAGGTAAATCGACTTCAATTCCCTGCTGCATCAATGGCGTTGTCACCATAAACATGATCAATAACACCAGCATCACATCGACGAGAGGAGTCACATTGATTTCACTGAGAGTCACTCGACTATTGCGAGATCCTCCTATTTGCGCCCCCATGCTCTACTCCCGAAAAAAATTTCGTTTGGCGATATTAAGAAAATCAGCGGCGAAGTTATTAAGAATCATTTCTTGACGTTTAATTTCGGCCACAAAATGGTTATACAGCATCACAGCTGGGATTGCGGCCGCCAACCCAATGGCTGTCGCCACTAAGGCTTCTGAAATTCCCGGCGCCACTACAGCCAGTGTAGCCGATCCCATTTGCCCAATTTTATGGAATGAACTCATAATGCCCCACACCGTACCAAAGAGGCCGATAAAAGGGCCCGTGCTCCCAGTCGTTGCCAACCAACTGGTTTTTGCTTCCATTTGAGCAATTTCAAGATCCATGGCCTTACGAAGAGTTCGCTCTAAATTATCGATCCCCGTTAATTGAAGTAACGTACCCTCTTTGTTCCCACCATGGGGAGAGTCTGCCAACCGTTTCATTTCCGCATAGCCCGCAGCAAACACTCGAGCGAGACTGCTCTCAGGAAAACGATCTAAATTTTCATAAATATTATCAAGTGAATTGCTTTTTTCAAATTTAGTGAGGAAGGGCTCATTAGCTGTTTGTAGATTTTTAAATTGTTTATATTTAAGAAAAGCCACTGCCCAACAAAGCACCGATAAGCCGACCAAAATCAATAAAGTGAGTTGCACCAGAGCGCTTGCCTGCAAAATGGCATCTAAAGCTGATGTATTAACCTGAACAGCACTTTCCATTAAACCCCCGTATTTGTTGGTAAGTCTATAGGCTGGCTGGGGACAAATCAACTCCTGCGCTGTGGGCGGAAAGTTTATTTTTTAAATCCGCCGGAAAGGCCGTCAAATAAGCTGAAGCACCAAACGCCAGCGCCTGATCATTTGCGGCAATATCATTGAGAGGCCCCAAAATAAATACTTTTTGTCTACGCAAAACTTCATCCTTTAACTCGATGGATATCGCACTCACTCCTTGCTGCTTCAGGGGTGCGATTAAAAAGTCACCGTCTAAAGGCGACACGGTCTCAAGCCATAGTGAGCCAAGCATTAACATTCGAATGCGCTGCCCAACGCCAGTTCCATAGAGCATTTCAGGCAGTAGTTTTTTGAGGCTTTTCACCACCACATCATATTCGCTATGCAGTAAGATATTCTGCGGGTGACGCTGCTTTTTCAAAATCGGCTCTAGGCGAAGATCAATATTTTCAACGTTATCGCCCACCCATAATAAAACTGGTCGCTCCGAATAGAGCGCCAAAAACTCCTCCAGAGGCAATGGTGCCTTGCCATCCCCCAAATCAAGTTTACCCACCTCAGCATCAGTGAGGTCGATGAACTTGCGATCGGTGCGGGCTTTCGACAAATCATACTCGACTGGCACCACAAAAAAATGCTTATTGGCATTAATTTGGATATTCGCGGCGAGCATAACCCCTTCCAAATGATACGCGGCCTGCAGAGCGGTGCGAGAGTGAGAGGCAGAAACCGATTGATCTCCTCCCCAAGCCAGAACCCAAGGGGTTGGGATCTTCAAAACTGGATGATCATAGGCCTGATAACGCTGACTTAGGCCATAGAATCTAAGACTAAAAAGCGCGCATATACCAAAAAGAAGGACCCCAAAAGTGACTTTTACAACCTGCATAATACCTCTAAATTCAATATAAGTTAAATACGATAAAATTTAGCGTATTTTGCAAAAATAAGATGAATTTCATTTAGTTTTCGCATACAAGCAGCTCCAACACAGCCGAATTTAACTGACCAGCAATAGATTCTGCTGAAAGAGAGCCAATTTCAAGGCAGCAAGCTTCAAATCGAACGAGGCGTAGTTCCCCTACGTTGAGTGAGAGATGAAGCGATGCCAACGCAGAACTTGGCCTTTTTCAGTAGAATCTAAATAAACCCCTGAAGGACGACCATGTTTAAGCTGAACCGTAAAGTTGAATACGCTTTAATCGCCTTAAAGCATATGGTCCACAAGCGGCCAGGAGAACTGACCACCGCCAAAGAAATAGCCGATACCTACGGTTGCTCTTTTGACACAATCGCTCGGGTTTTGCAAATTCTGGCTCAGAAAAACTGGCTGCAATCTTCCCATGGAGCCAGCGGCGGCTACCTCATCATCAAGGATTTGGGGCGATTGAGTTTTTATGAACTTTCAGAAGCACTCCTCGGCCCCATCAAACTCGTTCGCTGCATCTCCTCATCCTGCAAAATAAAGAGTAGCTGTAACATTGTCAGCCCCGTTCAGAATCTGAACCAGCATCTTGTGGAATTTTACAAAGGGCTTTCTCTTCAAAATTTGCTTCTAGAAGATACCGCTTTGCCAAAAAAGACCTCCTCCCCCAAAAAAACCTCTGGCACCGAAACTCTTTCGCCAGTGGCTACTGAAATCGCCATGAAGGAACTCAACCCATGAGCCAAAATGACTATAAATATGGTTTTGAAACTCAAATTGATTCAGAAACGGCTCCCAAGGGCTTAACCGAAGAGACCATACGGTGGATTTCAGCCAAAAAAAATGAGCCGCCTTTTTTGCTAGAGTTCCGCCTCAAGGCTTTCAAATATTGGCAAAGCATGGTGGAGCCTACATGGGCAAAAGTGCACTACAGCCCCATCGACTTTCAAGATATCAGCTATTACGCCGCCCCAAAGCAGAAGACAGAGACACCAAAAACAATGGCTGATCTTGATCCTGAATTGCTCCGAACTTTTGAGCGATTAGGAATCCCCCTACAAGAGCAAAAACGAATCAGTGGCGTGGCTATGGACGTCGTCTTTGATAGCGTTTCGATTGCTACTACCCACAAGGAAGAACTTGATAAGGTGGGAGTGATTTTTTGTTCGATCTCGGAAGCAGTCAAAAAATATCCTGATCTTGTGAAGAAGTATTTAGGATCAGTGGTGCCAACCACGGATAATTTTTATTCAGCTCTGAACTCAGCTGTATTTAGCGACGGCTCCTTTGTTTATATCCCCAAGGGCGTGCGTTGCCCGATTGATCTCTCTACCTATTTCCGTATCAATGCGAAAGAAACCGGACAGTTTGAGCGCACACTGATTGTGGCCGACGAAGGCAGTTTCGTGAATTACCTTGAAGGATGTACTGCACCCCAAAGAGATGAAAACCAACTTCATGCGGCCGTCGTTGAACTCGTTGCGCTTGAGAATGCCGAAATCAAATACTCTACCGTCCAGAACTGGTACACCGGCGACAAAGAGGGCAAGGGTGGCATTTATAACTTTGTCACCAAGCGTGGAAAATGTGCCGGCGCTCGATCCAAAATTTCCTGGACCCAGGTTGAATCAGGATCTGCGGTCACATGGAAATATCCAAGTGTCATTTTGCAGGGAGAGTCTTCAGAGGCTGCGTTCTACTCTGTGGCTCTCACACACGATTATATGCAAGCTGATACCGGAACCAAGATGATCCACATTGGCAAAAACACTCGCAGCACTATTATTTCTAAAGGTATTTCTACAGGGCATTCTTCAAACGCCTACCGTGGTTTGGTAAAAATCATGCCCTCAGCAGAAAATGCCAGAAATTATTCGCAGTGTGATTCTATGCTTGTTGGCAGCAAATCCAGTGCTCACACCGTACCCTATATTGAAGTCAAAAACCCGACGGCCATCTTGGAACATGAAGCTTCAACTTCGCGTATCTCTGAAGACCAATTGTTTTATATGCAATCGCGAGGGCTTGATTCGGAAAAAGCTATTTCGATGTTGGTGAATGGTTTTTGCAAAGAGGTCTTCAAGGAACTCCCATTGGAGTTTTCTGTAGAGGCCGTTAAATTGATTGAAATGAAACTAGAGAACAGCGTTGGATAATGCCAACTATTTTTCTTAGAGGAAAACAATGTTAGAAATTAAGAATCTCCACGCAAGAGTCACTGAAAAAGAAATCCTAAAAGGACTCAATCTGACCATTAACGCTGGTGAAGTCCATGCCATCATGGGTCCCAACGGTTCGGGAAAAAGCAGTCTCTCCAAGGTCTTGGCGGGGCACCCTTCATACGAAGTGACCGCGGGCGAAGTGCTTTATGACGTTAACTTTCAAAAAGTTGACTTATTAAATATGGAAGCTGATGAGCGCGCTAAAGAGGGCATCTTCTTGGCGTACCAGTACCCGATTGAAGTTCCAGGAGTGAGCAACTTCAGCTTCTTGATGGAATCCTTCAATGCGATTTGTGAGCATCAGGGCGCCGATAAGATGAAGGACGATGAATTCCGCGCTTTTCTGATTGAAAAAATGAAACTCGTAAATATGAAACCTGAATTTTTAGATCGCCCCGTGAATGTTGGGTTTTCAGGTGGAGAAAAAAAACGAAACGAAATTTTACAAATGGCCGTGCTCTCGCCTCGACTCGCCATTCTTGATGAAACAGATTCGGGTTTAGATATTGATGCCCTTCGCATCGTCGCTGAGGGAGTTAATCGCTTGCGCACCAAAGACAATGCCATTCTTCTTATCACTCACTACCAGCGCCTTTTGGATTATATACAACCTGACTTTGTTCATGTATTGGCTGGTGGAAAGATTATTGAGACAGGAGATAAATCGCTCGCCCTGAAGCT
>JBILOD010000051.1:0-12128 GCA_044374645.1 Pseudobdellovibrionaceae bacterium
AAAATGATGAGTCCCTTCTTGCGATCCCAGTGTCGTGCTAGAATCTGCGATCGATCATCGAGGTTATCATAATTAAGATACTCGGGATTCGCTTGAATCGAATTGGCCATCGTTGTTTTGCCACACTGTCTTGGGCCGGCCACAAGTACGATTTTTTTTTGTAAATCTTTTTTGATTTGCTCTTGGATGCTGCGGATAATTACTGGCATTTTAGTCAAAGCCTCCTTGTGACCATTTTGGAGTCTATTCCATAATAGTCAAGACCATTTTGGAGTAGACTCCAAAATGGTCACAAGAAACGGGCGGGGGGCTAGGTGTATAATCTGCTGACTGCGATCAAAGTCGCGTTGGGCATAGAGAATTGCCCTGTAGTTGCCATGACGGGAGTGTGTGCTCATAAGTCGATGACACCACGACGCCGGTTGGGCCAGAACTAGACTTCCTGAATTCTCAATTTGAGCCGATTAAGAGAGGCATGCAAAGTTGGGCTAAGTTAACTAAACAACTCCTATTTTTATGGTTCGTCGGTGGCGCACCCAGTGCCTTCGCGCAAGCCCCGCCCAACCCTTCAATGACACCAAACGAGAAAGCAACCCGAATGGCAGTGCCCACGCCAACACCGACACCGGCGCCAATTCCCACGGCACATCCTTCGCCAGCAGCAGAGATTCGAGCAGGTCATTCTCCTCCTGAGGCCTCGTCAACCTCTTCACCCGCATCATCAGTATCACCCATCAAGCCGCGAGTTCAAGACGGTTTCGCCGTTCCCGATATTGCCCGCTTTGATACCTCCACCTCGCAAGTGGATGACAACCTCACTTGGAGCGGCATTCGTCGCTACAAGATCGAAAACGGTTTTTATCAATTGGAACTCAAAGGGATCCTAACTTCAGGAAAACTGGTTCCGCGCAAAACCAAATTGCAACGTTTGATGAAAGGAAATAAATGGCAACTGGCCGCGCCGTCAGAGTTAACTGATAAATACGAGTTAGACGTGGTCACCTCCGGTAACGAGTTCACGCTCTATTTGAAACTTCCAAAAGGTCAGTTCCAAGTGTCCCTGTTTGCGAGAATTGATGGTCGTGATCAAGAATATCCTTTTCAGATTGAAGCTAATGAGAGTTGGCCCGAGGCGCCGCCGCCCGCTATCGGGCGCTATCTTTGTGCTCGGTGCGCCGATTTAGGTTTAGGGTTTAACTATCTGTCTTTGAGTCATTCGAATGTTTCTACGCTTGCCGCCATTAATTACTCCGCCATCGCTGTCCCTGCAATGACCCTTCAGTATCGCCAAAAGCTGTCTCGCATTTCGGTCCTGAGGGCGGCGTACTCCTATAACAAAGGCGCTGATTTTTCTCCGAAGCGCATTACGATGAAAAATAGTGGCGTGGCCACGTCGACGCTGTCACTGAGCTTCGAACAGATCACCAAACCCAATGGTGTTTTGCTGGGAGGCAATTATTCATCCGGTTACACTTACTCGATCAACTGGTATGCGTTTCCCATGGTGCGTGTTTTGAATAACTCAAATTCATTGTACTCCATTCAAACATTTAATGTTTATTCCGCCAGTGCTGGAGGTTTTTTCGGAATGAAGTTTGGAGACTCCGAACTTATTGCGCAAATGCGATTCCAGCTGCCGTTAACGGCGACAGGAGTCACCTTCAAAGGTGGTTTGAGCTTTGATGGCGCCCTGACCTACTTGAGTGGTCCTAGCAGCATAGACACTGTGGGCGGTTCCACCAAGAGTCCCACCGGACTTTACTGGGGTGTTACCTGGGGAGGACAATATCACAGCTACACCTATGCGCTTCCGAGCGAAGGTTTGTCCAAAGGGAGCTATTCCGTCTTTCTCTCAAAAATCGAAGCGCTTATCGGCTACTCTTTTTAGTCAATCTTCTTTATATGCATCCTTTGTTTCAATCGAAATGGGACCTTTTGCAAATACTGATCTATTTGAACAACGTGCAACTAAACCATTATTTAATATTTTGAGTACAAATTGCTAGTTCACTAGCATATGATCGTTGATATGAGATTTCTTCTGGGATTGTTTTTTTGTTTGGGTATTGGGAAAATAGTAAGGGCAGAGGTTTGTCCACAAGGTCAGTATCTGGTCAGAGAGCATTTTAGAAAGGGGTACGTACGAGTCGATGGAATCTCTGTTAGTTCAGCTAATGTTAAGCAACATTGTAGACCTCATACGAAAGTGTCTGAGTATCTATTGCCGCTGTTCAAATTGGGAATTCCTCCCAATTGGCCGAATAGATCTGAAAAATTAGGAGCGTGGACTGAGGCAGAAAGGGAGAGATTGTTGGATGTTTTGGAGAATTTGCCAGGACAACTTTTGACAAAAAAACTTGTGGGATTCTATCGCTTGCGCAAGTCCAAAGATTATCCAAATCCTGCAACAAGTGCTGAGGGCATTATTGTTCTGTACGATTCTGCTTTTGATTCATCGAGAGACTTAGGAAGGATTGTTGCCCATGAATTAGTTCATCAGCACTTCAGAGAGTTTAAATCCGAAGATGGTCGAAGTTATCGACGAGCTACGGGGTGGCATCTAAAACTAGGGTCAGATCGTAAAATTTACTGGGAAGGTCGAGAAAGTGGTTATGTTGAGGAAGACGGAAAAAACTCGTTTGAAGAGGATTATGCTAATAATGTTGAATGCTACCTTTTTGATCCGAATAAGCTGAAGAAAATTACTCCGAGTGCTTACGAATGGATTAAAAAATATTACGGCTCCAATTTTGAGCTGAAGGGAGTTAGAAAATGAGACTGTCGATTCTACTTTTTGTCATATTAGCAGTGGCTTGTTCTTCAAACGTTTCATTCATGGAGCGTCGACAATTGAACTTTAGTCAAATTCGTAGCCTTAAAGTTGGCCACTCCAAATTAATTGAAGTGGAAAGGTTGTTCGGTAGCCCTACTCAGAGAAGTCACCTAAATGGGATTCAGACATTGCGTTATGATGATCCATCAACTGGAGATCAACGACTCACCGTGAATTTTTCCGAAGGGGACCAAATTTTGACTGATATTCTTTGGATTCCTTTGGAGGTTGAGCCCGAATATGGATTATCTGGGGCAAAAGCGGGTTTTTTGGGACATACATTTAAAGAAGTGCGTGAGAGTGAAAACAATCCACATTTGAATTCTCAGGGAGTAACGCTCTTTATAGACGATTCTACCGGTGTTACCATTCGTTACAATGAGTCTGATAAAATTGTTGAAGCCATCGCAATCTATAGTGCGAGTAATCGAGCTCCCGCCGCCAAGAAAAGGTCTATGAATGCACCTTATACATTAGGGGAGAACCCGGCTTCACCTCTCAGAAAATGACACACGAGGGATGCAATTTTTGAATGCTGGCATTGGGGTGCGGTTTTCAATTGCCTTTCTAGTAGTCAGAAAAATTGTTAGGTCTGCGCCGGGAGTTTGCCTCCTCTCCGGGGATAGGGTAGGACCATATCATCAGAAAGGGTCCAATCCATGAGTCATCAAAAAGCAGTGCCGCCCTCCTCGATCTTTGATCTTCCTGCCGGGGAGACCGTCACACTCAGTTCCCTCGAGGGCGATGTCACCATTGCTGAGCGTTTAATGGACATGGGGTTGCATCCTGGCGTCCAAATTGAGCTGGTGGGTCGATTGCCATTAGGAGGCCCTTTGGTGATTCGTATTGAATCCAGTTTTTTAGCTCTTCGTGAGGAGGAAGCTCAGTGTCTAAAAATCAAAACCTAAGTGCCAATGTGGTGGCCGTCGTTGGACCACCTAATGCGGGCAAAACCACTCTTTTTAATTGGCTCACTAACAGTAAATATAAGACCGTCAACTATCCGGGCGCCACAGTGGAATATTCGGTGGCGACCCTCGCTCCCCAGTTTGGCGGTGGCTTGACGGTCATGGACACCCCTGGCACCTATTCGTTGGCTCCAAAGAGTGAAGATGAAGAAATCACTCGAAAAGCACTCTTTGATCACATCAAATTTGGAGCTATTCATCAAGTGGTGGCCGTGGTCGATGCCACCCAACTGGCGCGGCACCTGGTTTTGGTTCAGCAACTCAGGGCGAGCGGTTTTTCGGTTGTTGTCGCGCTGACCATGTCTGATTTGGTTCGCAAATCGGGGCAACAGATTAATCTTCAAGAGTTGGCGACATCCCTCGGATGCCCAGTGGTTCCAGTTTATGGCCTATTGGGTGGAGGCGTTCGCGAACTCGTGGCAGCCGTCCGAGCCCAAATTGAATCAGAAAAACAAATTCCCGTTCATCCTAAATCGATCAGTTGGACTAAAAGAGAACAACTGGCGTTATTACAAAAATCGGATGCTCTAGTAAAAAAAGTTTCTGTTTATGATAGTGCACAAAAAAATAAAATGCTCTTAGCGCGCACCCAACAATTGGATCGATGGTTGCTGCATCCACTTTGGGGAATTATCATTTTTGTCCTAATTATGTCGGCACTCTTTACGGCTATTTTTGCTGTGGCGGCTCCTTTTATGGATGCCATTGACTCGTTCTTTTCAATGATGGCAGCCAAGGTGGCCGAGGTCGGCGCGGGCTCGCTCGGGATGGATTTCTTGGGAAATGGAGTAGTTACTAGCTTTGGCGCCGTTCTGGTCTTTGTTCCTCAGATCTTTATTTTGTTTTTACTGATTGGTTACTTGGAAGCCACTGGCTATCTGGCTCGAGCAGCGACACTGATTGATCGCCCACTCTCTTTTTTTGGAATGAGTGGACGCTCCTTTGTGCCGATTCTTTCGGGCTTTGCATGTGCGGTTCCGGCGTTGATGGCCACCCGAAATATTAGTTCTAAACGAGATCGATTTATAACGATGATGGTCATTCCGTTGATGACTTGCTCTGCGCGTTTGCCGGTCTATGCGCTTTTCTTGGCGTTCCTGTTTCAGAATCAACCCGCCTGGGTGGCAGGCCTTGGTTTAACTGCGCTCTATTTGGGAGCCATTGTGGTAGGGGGAGTGGTGTCGCAAGTGCTTCATCGGTTTCTCAAACCAGAAAAGAACGCATTCTTCATGATGGAGTTGCCACTTTATCGGCGTCCACGCTGGAGTGTTGTGCTTCACCAGGCATGGACAAAGACATTTGGTTATGTCAAACGAGCAGGCCCCCCGATTTTTGTTTTTGCCATCTTGATTTGGGCAGCAACCACATTCCCCAATTACCAAGCTGAAACCGACCAGCAGAAACTGGAATCCAGTTATGCGGGGCAGTTTGGTCAAATTATTGAACCGGTTTTTGAACCCATGGGCGTTGACTGGCGTGTGGGTGTCGGTTTGATTTCGGCCTTTGCCGCTCGCGAAGTTTTTGCGAGTTCGTTGGCAGTGATTTTTAACGTTACCGCGGAAGATGATGAAGGTCTTCAGGCGGGACTGCTCAGTTCAATGGCCGAAGCCAAGAACTCTCGGGGTGAATCTATTTTCACGATGGCTTCGGTTCTTGGGCTCCTCGTCTTCGTCATGATTGCACTTCAGTGTACCTCCACAACCGCGATGATGATTCGTGAAACAGGAAAAATTTCTTGGGCATTGGCCCAAGCGGTGATTTACAATTTATTAGCCTATGTGATGGCGGTGGGTGTTTATCGTCTTTGGAGTTAAGTTTGATATATAGTGGATTCATCGTGCCTTGATAGCGCCCTTCCTTGTAGGGGATTGATTGTGGTGCCTCGATAGGAGATTGATTGTGGAGTTATAGTGGAGCTTGTCTTAAAACCCGTTGCCTTTGTTGAGTCCTGTTACCGTGATCGCTTCGCTGTTCCACGACAACCTTTACTTGTGGAAGATGCGTGGGCCTTTTTGCGATTCGAGCCCAACGTGCAACCTGAGATTAGTTTGCAGGGAATCGAAGGTTACTCTCACTTGTGGGTGATTTTTGGATTTCATCTCAATAAAGCGTCCACGCGCTTTCATGCAAAGGTTCATCCACCACGTTTAGGTGGCGAGAGTATGGGGTTGTTTGCCACTCGCACCCCACATCGCCCAAATCCCTTGGGTTTGTCGCTGGTGGCAATCAAAAAGGTGACTACCAATGGGATTGAGATCCTTGGTGCTGATCTGGCCGATGGCACTCCGGTTTACGATGTAAAACCCTATCTTCCGGAAGTGGAGTCACTGCATGGGGCTTTGGGCGGTTGGGCCGCTCGGGTCGCGAAGCCACGCAAACCGGTACATATTGAATCCCCTGAGCTCGAGATAAAGATTCAAGCTTGGGGAGAGGAAATCGGGCAACCAAACATTCTACGTTTAATCATCCAAACCCTAGAGCAAGATCCGCGTCCCTTGGTTTATAAAGAGGCGGGCAAAGGATATAAAGATACACATGCGTTTCGGTTGTTTGATGGCGATATTCATTTTCGCGAGGTCGATGGTGCGTTGGAGATTTTTGCTCTTCGTCTGAACGGTTAGAGCCCGTGCAGGTGTAATCACCCACAATTCTGCCAGAACATTAATATCTAAAAACAAACTTGGCGGCCCAACGTCGATCTTCAATGGGTGTGGTATCAGTGCCAGCATTTTCGCCGTAATAGGCGAGCTGCATTTGTACCCGTTCTGAGGCGATCTCGACGCCGACAGTGTAGTATGGGCCATTCATACCGAGCCGTAGAAAAGCTACGTCTGAAAAATTTGTTTCCCACCCGAAATGATAGAGTTGCGTTTTGCTGGTGTATTGACTCGCCGTCAGGACGTGTTTGTGTTCGAAGGTAAAGCTCGATCGAGTGTAGTTACTGTTAATCGGGAAAAAAGCAATCGCGACATCGGCATCTTGGGTAAGGTCTGCCGGTTTCGTTGCGAGTTTGTAGCGCAGTCCCGTATTGGTAAATTTAGTGCCACCAATATCACGACCCACAACGGATAATGTGGGCAGCCATCCCCAAGGAGCCGAAAGAATCAGGCCTACATCTGATCCGAGCCCATAGCCTTCTTTTCCAATATCCTCAATTTTTAAGCTCTGGGCTGTTGGAAAGTCGCCACTGGCTTGCACTCGGTTAATGGCTTTAGCCGTGACACCAAGTTTTATTCTTCCATCCCAAAAACGGAAATTGAATCCTGTCGCAAGGACCCAGTCATAAAAGTAATTAGCTGTAATCGTGGAGCCGTCTTCACTCATCTTTGCGTCCATGGACTCTTTCACCAGAAAGCCCATTCCAAAGTTTTTGATAACAAAAGAGGGAAACAATTGATATTTATAATGAAAGTGCTTGTTTCGAGAAACATCCAAAGTCGTTTGCAATTTGCTGAGATCGGTGAAATTACTGAATGCCTTGGCTTTATACATATTGTAGAACTTTTCATTCAACTCGACTTCTGGATCGATCAAAGTGCCGATCGAGTTTCGCAGTTTCCCCAAGCCTGCGGGATTTACGAGGAGTGCCGTTTCGTCATTCACAACAGCTGTATCGGCGCCACCCATTCCCAATCCGCGAGCCCCTCGATAGAGCTCGTAGATTTCGGCACTAGCACTTAAAGAGGCTAGAAGTATTGAGATACTGACGACAAAGACCATAGGCTGCATGAGTTCGATCTTATAACGAAAGCTCTATCACTTTGAGACCTAAAATTGGAATCTGGTACTTCGTCGAAGACGATGCGCGTGTGTGGTATATTTGGGCGGCGTCCCGACGATAGTCAGAACCCTACCCACCACTGGAAGACATCCTTGGACATGAATTCATGTGGGCGCACGGCTTCTGGAGCATTCATGGAGTTATTTAAATTGGTTTTGGTGGTTTTAGCTGCGGCAATATTTGTCTTTACTGTTTTACCGTAATATAGTATATTTCAAAAAAGGTAAAAGGATGGCCTTATGATTCGGGACTTTGGTAACAAGATCGCTTCTGACCTTTACCACACTGGAAGCTGCAAGGGATTGCCTAGGCAGTATTGGCAACGTGCCATTCAATTGCTTGATGTTATGGAAGTGGTAGAGAATTTTGAAGAGCTAAAGAAGAAAGGCTTCCCTCCGAGTGTGCGATTACATCCTCTTGTAGGTAAGCGAAAGGGCCAATGGGCGATCGACATACATAAAACCTCAGGTTGGAGAATTACCTTTCGATTTGAGAAAAGTGAATTTTGTGATGTTAAAGTTGAAGATTATCATTAGGAGGAAGTGATGGAGAAGTATCCCAAAAGACGGCCTACAAGAAGGCCCTCCCATCCAGGAGAAATTTTAAAAAGTCTGTGGCTCGATGAGCTGGGGTATAGCCAGGCCTATTTTGCAGAACTTCTCGTTGAGGCATCGGGTGGATTGTCAAAAAAGTCTACACTGCAAACTAAGCTCAATGAGGTTATTAGCGGTAAAAGAGCTATGAGCGCAGAATTTGCTGTTCTTATTTCTAAAGTTCTTAAGAGCAGTCCTAAAATGTGGATGAATCTACAGGTGCAACTTGATATTTGGGAAGCCGAAAACAGGGCCGCATAGGTCTTTGAGGGGTTTTGGGGCCATTGTGCATTTTAATGCAAAATTGATTAACACTTTTCGCTAATAAGCTACGATCGTAGTTTTGGTTTTGTCTCTGTATGAGATGCCCTTCTAGATAAAATAAAAAAATAGTTTATTTGATTGGTTTAGGACTAAAGTCTCTCCGTCATTCGTCGATAAGTAATTGTAACCTGTAGCAGTGAATCAACGGGGGTAGTTATGAATCGATGGTTTAAAATATTTCAGACCGCCATTTTAGCAGCGAGTTCAATAGTTGTTTTTGGCTGTGCGGAGACTGATGATGATAAAATTGGTGATGCGCAATTCTGTATGGACGACATTCCAGTGTCAGGATTATCAGTGACTCAGCGGACCTCCCGAGTGAATGAGTGCGTTTCAAAGTTGGGTACGCTTCAGTCGGCAAAAGCCAGTATGATTCGCTGTTCTGCGAATTTTCTTATTGAAGGGTTTGGCGATCCAGAGCGAATAATGCAAGCGTTTGATGCCATTAGCTCCGGCTCACAATCAGGAAGTTCAGGTACCGTTGCAATGATGAATCAATTGAAGTTCAGCAGTCAGGCCACGGCTCAGGACAATTCTGCTTTTGCGGAAGAGACAGTTCAATATTGTAAGGAGGCTGGAAATCCAGGTTATATTTTAGTGTCATCATTCTCAAGAATTGCAACGACCCTATCTGAGTCAGCAGATATCTTGGCGGATGGTCAATTGACTCCCACTGAGATAAGTAATCTGGCCACCCAGACCCCAGAAGTCATTGGGCAAACTGCCGAAATTGCTTATCAGACCAGTTGTTCAGGCAATCAGCCCTCTAACGACCAGCTTTGCACTGAACTTGGCGCAGCGATGGCCTCAGGCGCGACCTCGACCGAAATCGGTCAGGCCCTGTTATCGGCATGGCAAAACCAGTAATTCAATGACAGGTCAGGGTGATAGACAGACCTTGATCGGGGTTTTGGATTTGGCCAGCGAATCTCCTTGTCTTAGGTAGGGAGTCTTAGAAAGACTCTATACTAGTGATCTAGTCCAAAAATGCGAACGCGGTAAATTGGTGGACAGGTCCTATTTATTCAGGGAGGAAATATGGCCACGGTGTTCTTTAAATTGATTTCTTTGACCTTGCTATCCAGTCTGATAGTAATTTCAGCGTGTAACAAAAAAACTGACGAGGGCTCTACCGGCACCACGGATGAGTCTACAGCCAATGATCTTATTCAAACCTCTGTGAACGCCGTGAATGATGGCATTTCTGCGCTGAATAGCTCTCAAACATTTGCACTTCGAACAGAATCAACTTCATCAGACGTCGGTGTTGTTGCTGCATGCTCGACGCTTGCGACGCCAACATGCACCTCCGGTCACCGCACCTTAGATTTTAACAGTTGTACACGGACCAATTCTTCGGGCGTTTCGATTACAATCAATGGAACAGTTGATTGGGCCTTTTCTGACACTGCGAACTGTAATATCGATGCTCTCAATGAGACAGTGACACGCACTCACTCCGATCACTATGTGACGCTGGCCTCAGGAGAAAAAATATTGATCTACACCGGAGAGGGCACTGTGGGTGGGAAGAGCATCGCTGCAGCCGATTTGCTTGATTACAATAATGTGAATCGTTCTGGTGGACACGTGCTTACGAATACAGGCACAGATACGCGAAGTCTCGCGATTAACGGTGTACACCGTCGCAAAGTGCGAGCTTCAGGCGTTTACGGATTTTGGCACACAGTCTACACAGATTCCGGAAGCCCGTTGACAATCACGATTGGGGGAGACACTAAAACTATTAGTGGAACTGTGAATGTGGCTCATAATCGTCTTCAGTCTACCGCAACAACCACCTATACCAATGTCACCTTCAATAGCAGTTGTTGTTATCCCGTCGGCGGCACAGTCACTTATGCAAGTGGATCAGAAAGTATTACATCAGTATTCAGTGCTGAGTGTGGTGTTGCGACTATCGGAGACGTGGCAACGACTCTGCCGGCGTGTGGTGGGAGTGTTCAGTAAAGACATAAAAAAAGGGCCCCAATTGGGCCCTTCCTAAAATTCAGATCTTATCGCCACAGCAATTAATTGGCTAAAGAACACTGAAGATTAATTGATCGAGTGGGTTTATAAATAATACCCTTGAATGGATCAACACCATGGCTGCCATACTCGACAGTACCTGAGAGAGATGTATTGTTGATTTCGACTTCCACAGACTTAAAATCGATGACAGAGGCGATGCCTGCTTCTGATTTCAAAGAAATATTTAATGTGCCAAATTTATTAGAAATGTTTTGTCGATAGAGGTCGCCTGTTGAAATCGGAAGCCCGGTGATGTCTGCCAGATTGTCGCCGATGTAAATACAAACTTCACCATGATCAGATGTGCACGCTAAAGAGAGCGGTAGCACGATACCATTATCATCCTCTTCGCTGAGATAACGGTGAACAGTGGGGTTGCAAGTTGCAAAACCAGTATGTGCGACCAAGGTCATTAACAATCCAACCAAAAGTGACTTTTTCATATGTGTCCTTCCTTTATATATTTAGTGGAAGGGCGGACTATACTGCTTAAACGCTTAAAGAGAGGAAAAACTTAGGTGTATTGAAAAAAATGCTAACCCAATGGTCGTGTCATCGGGTAAGCAGGCCAGGAAATCAATCACCAAATAGGTCACGTTTAGACTTAATGACCGGGTTCTTCTTGGAACCAATCTTTTTGGCAGTCGGCTTTTTTGCGATTCGTTCAGGCGTGGCCTTATAGCTCTTCTTCTCTTTAAGAGCTTCAGGGTCGTCAGCAACAAAGATTTTTTTCAAATCGGCCGGTTCAAGGATCTCCCACTGGCCTCGCTCCAACTTACCGATTTTCAGGCAACCAATGGCAATACGTTGTAGCTTCAGGACATCGTTATTGATTTTTTCAAACATCTGGCGAATTTGACGGTTTTTGCCTTCGGTAATAATGATTTTATACCAAGGATGGTCTGACTTGCCTCTAGGGATTTTAACCAATGATTTCGCAGATACTTTACCACCCAAGATGGTTACGCCGCGAAGCAAGCGTCGAATTTGTTCTGGAGTTGGTTCGCGCTGTAGCTTAACTAAATAGGTTTTGGTGACCTCATGTTTAGGGTGAGTCACTTTTTGTGCGAAATCCCCATCATTGGTGAGTAGGAGCAGGCCTTCAGAATCCCAGTCGAGGCGTCCTACAGGGAACACCTTTATGGGCATTTGGTCTACGTATTGCGCGATCGTCGGTCTTTCCAAAGGATCTTCCATGGTCGTTAAAACACCCTGTGGTTTGTGTAGGGCGATGTAAATTTTACTGTGAGTGACTTTGAGCGGCTTACCGCTAACAAAAATACGATCTTTGCTTGGATCGACCTTAATCCCTAGCTCGTAAACGCGCTTACCATTAACGGTAACTTCGCCCTCTTCGATGAGTTTGTCGGCCTGTCTACGACTAGCGACTCCTGATTCGGAAATTACTTTATTAAGCCTTGTGGTGCTTGCTTTGCCCATACTTCTGGATCCTTTGGTGCCGTCGGTTGTAATACTTGACGGAGATCCTTTATCAGTCCGGCGAGCGTCTTGTCACCTATGAAAATCTCCTTGTAGGCCAAATCCGCTCGTTCGAGCACCCGGCGAGCGATTTTTTCAGAGGAAAGATCAGCTTG
>JBILOD010000539.1:0-2957 GCA_044374645.1 Pseudobdellovibrionaceae bacterium
CCAGGTAAAAGGGATCACTTTGTTTATCGATAAAAATCTGTTCCAGTCGTTTCAGAGGGAAGAACACTTTGGTTTGCTCTTCTAACAGCAGGGTGTTGAGTTCCTGATATTTTTGAAAAACGTAACCACGCAAAAGACAACCCTGGGGGCGGCCCTCTTTGATTCTAAATTGCGCCAGGAGGTAGGGGGCAACCTCTAGCATTTGCAGAGTGTCTTCTTTCAGCTCGAGTTTGGCGTCGTAAAACAACTTGAGGTCCACACGGAGAGGTTCGAGTTGTCCATTGCGAACGACAAATTTTTTATCGAAGGCAGAGACTTCGACTGATTGATCTGCGCGCAGGGTTACTAGTATGACCTTACGACTTTGGTCGGGGATGATTCGAAACTTATCGGCATCAGAAGTAATGGAGCGAGCATAATGATTGGTGACTTGCAGCAAATCATTAAATGATTCTAACTCAATGAGTTGCAGATTTTGTGGAAAACGAACCGTCGCCAAATCAAAATCGAATTTATGAAATCGCGCAAAGCTTTCTATGAGTAGCTGCACTTCTTTGCCGAGAGGGATTTTATTTGTCTCCCAATGCGGGTATTCTAAGGCGTGTGAGAAAAAAGTGTTGAGAACATGCGGGGTTAGCTCTTCAGAATAAAATTGAAAGTGGCGAAGAAAATTATAGAACGCTAAACGAGCCGGCGTGTTTTGCGGATTTAAATCGGCGATGTACTTTAACAATTGAGAAATCTTCATAGGATCAGGTTAGAAAGATTTGATTCGAGAGTCCAGAGAAAATATACTCGTTAAAGGTTAAGAGAAGGATCTCTTACTCAAACAACAAAAGTTTATTCAACAGATTTTGTTGTTTAACTGTCCAAGGAGAGGATACACCATGCAAAAAGAATTGAATCCAAATCTTTTTCCCAATCTCAAAACCAAGCGCGAAGGAACCAACGAATCGCTCCCAGCCCTTGAGGTGATTTATGAAAAAGCTTTGGCGGCATCCGAAGAAGTCCGCCTCCTTCGAACTCAACTCAACAGACTGCAAGACCAAATGACCCGTATGGGAACTCATCTGACTGAGAACAGCAAGAGTCAGCAGGTGAAGTTTGACCGTTTGGGCCAGTCGCTCACTCGAATTGATCAAAACCATTCTGAGATGATCCGTGAAATCAATGAAAAACTGGCGACCGTGAACGGCAAGTTAGCGGAACGCAAGGCCTACGAGTTTAAATCCCAAGAAGTCATTGAGCAGCAGGCTCAAATGCTGAAGTCTTATGAAGCAAGAATCATGAAGCTTCAAAAGATACTCAATGAGAAGGAAGCCCAAATCACCACAATGTCGGGGTTTCTGAATGAGGCGAAAATGGAGCTGGCACGTCTGAAGCGTTAATTGGGCGGCGATTAATGGTTTTTACTTTCGATCGCCACTTGAGTCTGCCTTAGGTTTGAGGCAGATTGGGCTCTATGAAAAAGTCCTTCTTTTGGTTCCGACGAGATCTCAGACTGAGTGATAACCATGGCCTCTATAGGGCTCTCACATCGGGATATTCAATTGTCCCGGTGTTTATCTTTGATGAGGAAATCCTAACACGTCTTCCTGACCGCTTCGATCGCAGAGTCCAATACTTTCACAACACCGTGACCAAACTGCAGAATGAACTCAAGGCCCTGGGCTCAGATTTAGTTGTTCGTTTTGGCAAACCACAGCAGGTTTTCAAGGGCCTTTTAGAGGAGTTTGGCTGTGAAGGTGTTTATCTCAATCGAGATCATGATCCGTATCCGATTCGGCGAGATCGGGAAGTTAAAGCATTAATGGCGGCACAGAGCTGCTTTTTTCAAGAGTATCAGGATCACTTCGTTTTTGAACGGGATCAATTGATGACGGACAAGGGAACTCCATACACCGTGTTTACGCCTTATTCTAAAAAATGGTTGGCTCAGCTAGCGGGTGATCCTTCCGCTTTACAATCCTATCCCTCAGAAGCCCACGGCGTTAACTTCAACAAACAAATTCCCCATTGCTCAGTGCCCACCCTGGAGGAGCTTGGTTTTAAGAAAACCGATTTGGAGATTCCCCCACCTCAGGTTGAGGTTGATATAATAAGACGGTATGAGCTTCACCGAAATGATGTGTTTGATGCCAATTCCACGTCTCAATTGGGCATTCATTTGCGGTTTGGAATCTTGAGTGTGCGCCAACTCGTTCGCCAGGCCTTACCGCTGAGTAAGGCCTTTATTTTGGAGCTTGCTTGGCGAGATTTTTTCTCACAGGTATTGTTTCACTTTCCTCAAGTCGTGAAACATTCTTTTCGTCCCGAGTTTGACCGAGTCCATTGGAGTCAGGATCAAGAATCATTTCAACGGTGGAAGGATGGCATGACCGGATTTCCCTTGGTCGACGCAGGCATGCGCCAGCTGAAGGCGACGGGCCAGATGCCCAATCGAGTGCGAATGAATGTGGCCAGTTTTTTGTGTAAAGACTTATTGATTCACTGGAGCTGGGGGGAGCGTTATTTCGCAGGGCTTTTGTTGGATTACGACTTGTCGGCAAACAATGGAAATTGGCAGTGGGCTGCGGGAACAGGGTGTGATGCAGCCCCTTATTTTCGAGTTTTTAATCCTGAAATTCAACGCACCAAGTTCGATCCAAAGGGTGAGTACGTGGATCGTTGGGTTCCGGAGTGGAAAACCTCCAATTACCCAAAACCAATGGTGAACCATGCTGAAGCTTCAAGAAATGCTATTGCCGAATATGCAAAAGTGAAAAAGTGAAAGGTGATGAAATGAAGAGGCTCGAGAAACCGTCTTTAACTTTTCCGTAATGCCTCAGACAGGTGCTGCTCGCCTTCGCCACGTTGTCCCTTTGGCTGCGCTCCGAACTCGTTTTCTGAAAAAGTCAAAGATGGATTATAAAGCCACTTCTTTTTAGAAATTAATGTTGGTGCGAAGGCTATAGTCA
>JBILOD010000271.1:0-5744 GCA_044374645.1 Pseudobdellovibrionaceae bacterium
TTCGGTTCCGCTTCGATTTCCGATAAAAAAGGATAACGAAAGATCTTTCATTCCGGTCCAGGTATAGCCTAATCGGGCATAATGGCTCTGGTCGACGCCATTAATGATGGCCATCACTTGCAAATCCGAGTGTTGTGCTCGGCCAGGTTTGGGAATGTAAACAGAAATTAAATGATAAGACTTTGCCACTTGAAAGGGAATAAATTCATTCGTGGCAACGAGCCCAATGTAGTCCGATGTCTTTTGAGCGCCAGCTTCATTGGAATAGGATTCGAGGGTCAGGTTTAGGATGTCCTCATCAGAATACTGCCAGTCATAGCTGATTCCCGCCACCAAGGAGGAGCTTTTAGCCTCTTTGCTTGAGGAGGCTTCTAGTATCAAGTCAACCGAACCTAGGGCTAACGACAGATCGCCTCCATATCGAGTAGCAGCCCCTCGTTTTGAGTACTCCGAAATACTAAATTCACCGGTCGTCAAGTCGCTCGAAAAAGGAACTTCCATTCTCAGGGCTGATCCAATGTGTTTCGTTTGATTGGTGTTATTTAGATCGGCCACCGCGTAGAAATTCATGTCGTTCAGTGGCAGGTGGAGCTTTAATAAATTCAGACCGGCTCGTAGGTCCTCGGTTTCGAGGATGTCCTTTCTCTGAGAATTAATAAAATCCGTGGGGTTCCAAAAGTGGCCGACACCCCATTTGATTTTTTGTACGCCAAGAGTCACAAAGAGTGTTTTTTCGATCGGGAACTGGATTTTCATCTCATCCAATTGGGAGGAAGATCGTTTCATGCCAGTAACGGGTAATGTGCTGGTATTTAAGTTGGGATCAACAGTTCCATCGTATTTGAACTTGCCGCGAAAGAAACCTCGAACTTCTCCGCTGAGGGCGGAGTCAAGATACAGAGATAGAGTGGTGGGATTGTAAAAAAAATCTTCAATTGGACTGTCCTCGAGCTGAATGGAGTTCAGTTCATGACGAAGCGATCCCCCTAAATCGAGTCGATTTACTGAAAGTGATGTCTCATCTGATTCTTTGAACCCTTCTTTTGCTGAAAGGCCCTTTTCAATTTCGTCGGTTTGACTGGAGTTTGAATCAAAGGGAAAGTCCTCAGCCTGCGCCATTGGCATCCATGCAAAAGGAATGAAGCCAAAGAATAAAGATATTATTCCGACCCGTCGCAAATGATGACTCAATGGGGACTTGCTTTTCATGTTCTACACCTACTTCGTTTGTTTATAACACTATCATTTGATTCCTAGCCCATCGTGGTTCAATTCCACCTTATGGCTTCCCTAACAAATGATGCTATCGTGCTTTGGATTCAATCCAGGCTTTTGTGAAAATGCTGTCGTCGAGCTTCTTGAGCTCCACATCTTTGAGGGCCACAATCGTTGAGGTACCTTTTTCAAGTTCATCAAAAACGCGAATCTCCTCAGGCACAAAGACATCAGCCTTCTTAGACTCACTGAAAACTTTTTTCCATTTCGGGTAATAGGACGAGCGCATTAGTTTTCCACTGAGGGCGTACTCTTCGCGTTTCAAAATATTTCGATCTTCTTTGTCGATCCAAAGCTTAAGGACGGGATATGCAACATCCACTCCCGGCTTAACAGTGAGTTTAATAACAAACGTTTTGAACTTCCCAAGGTTACTGAAGCCTTCAGCTTTGCTGGTGTACTCCTCTGATAAGCGAGATTCATCAAAATCGCTGCGCCGAGAGTTAGTTCCACCAATTTTCTCGCGTTCTGTGCGGCGCTCCCATTTACCGATGTTGGGTTCATAGCTCCAAAGATTTTTATCGATTTTTAAATAGGCTTTCCCTGCTTCTTCTTTGGGCTTATTGAAAAGCATCATAAACTTATTGGACTCATCACGTCGGTACACCGTCGACTGAAGTAACTTGGGTTCTTTATTTTTCTCCGATTCCTTAACAAAAGCCGTGGCCTTATAGTCACCGGAATTTCGTTGGCGATCGTCCACAACTTTGATGATGTCGGCGGCCTGTTGGTCAGTAAACGCTTCTGCCGCCCAGGTTTTGAGTGGAAAAAGCATTCCCACCAGAAGAACTCTCAAGAGGAACCAGTGAAAACGGGAAATGACTGGGGCCGGTGAAAAGGAGATTGAATGTTTCATGGTAAAATCCTTCCTAAATAATCTAAGTGGCACTTTGCATAGCCGTGACAGGTTTTAATCGCGAAGCCTGCCAAATTGGTATTAGCGACCCCAGCATCAAAAAAGCCAACATGATGACAAACACTTGAGTGAGTTCTGCGGCGCCGATTTGAAAAGAGAGCGTATTGGACATCAGAAAGACGCGGAGGGCCTCGATGTTTAGCGGTATTCTCAATCGATCTAAGAAATTGGCGGTGAGTGCTCCGGTTGTTGCGCCAACGAGAGTGGAGCCAAGGCATAGGAGGAATGATTCAAGCAGGAATAATGTGAACACTTGAGTCTTTTGCAGGCCAATGGCGCGAAGCGTGCCAATCTCTGAAGTTCGTTCACGAATGGACATCCAAAGGGCATTCATTAATCCGATCACAATAATAATGAGTAAAACAAAAACTAGAGCGTAAGTGAGGGTAGTTAACAATTGTATGATCCATTTTAAAAAGGACGTTTCATCCTCCCAAGTAGTGATATCAATTTTCTGCCCAGTCCATGACTCGCCCGTCACTCGATCCATCTTTAGAAAGAAAGGGGTTGAGTCCTTTTCCATCACCCGGAATTTCTCATCGGAAAACACTTTTCGCAAGCGGTCCTCGACCGCCGGAACTTGATTGATGTCCTTCAGGAAAATCATAAATTGGCCTGTCGTCGTTGGTGTGAGCTGATAAATTTCTTTTGCGTCATCAATGTGAATAAATAAACTGAACTGTGACATCAAGCCTAGATCTTTCAGTACGGCCACAACTCGTGCATCTTTGGTGTTGCTCATATTGCGATAGGTGGGCATAGAAATAGTCACCATATCACCCACATGTACTTTTAGTTTTTTGGCTTGTGATGCGAACAAAACCATAGTGCCACGGTTTTTCATTTCGCTGAGATTGCCCTCGATTCGATAGCCCTGATTGAGCTCTGGATTGTTACCGATCGATTCAGCGTCCCAGTAGTCTTTTATGGGGGCCAATTCGAGTTTTCCGAGAACACGTTGTTCTTGGTTGATGTCAATGCCCCACATAGGAACTTGCAGTGAGTCTGATTCTGAAATCACCTTTCCATAAGCTTTCATACGGTCAATGATGAACTCTGCTTCAGGAACAGCTTCTTGAGTCATTTTAAGCAAATTGGGTGAATCGGTGATAAATGGGGATGCTGAGCTCGGGCTAATCTTGTAAAAACCAGCAACATTCACATGGCCGGTCATTAGTGCCGTGCCATTTTTGATCATGGTCGTTTTAATACCTTGGATGAGGGCCAGCATGATTGTCAGGACAAAGGCAACACCCGCCATTGCACCGCCCAGGATGAGAGTTCTGGTTTTGTTCTTGTAAAGATTTCGAAACGCAATCACTAAAAACACTGGCATAGATTAATCCTTATTCTGCATAGCCCGTAATGGAGAAATTTTCATCGCTCTCCATGCCGGGTACTGGGTTGCCAGAAAACAAATAAAAAGTATAGCTGCTGTTACAATTCCAATCTGATCCCAATGAATATGAAAGTAGAGACGGGGACCCGAGAAAAAGAACTTGGCGACATCACCCTGCGCAGGAATTCCCTTTGTTCCAATCGTCGCGATCATGAGCATGGCTAGGAGTGTGCCAATACCACCAAAAAGCAAACTTGTGACGCCCGTTTCGATCAAAAATACGATGTAGAGAAAGGATTTTGGCGCTCCAATGGCTCTCATCGTTCCAATTTCTTGTTGGCGTTCCATAGTTGCCATGAGCAGAGAGTTCATAATCATGAGTGCAGCTATTGAAAATAAGACGAAAACAAAGAAAAACAAAATCAATCGAAGCGCCCCAGTCATCTGACCGACGATGCCGCTCGCTGACTGCCAGTCAATGGCTTGAATACCGAGCCCAAGGGTCGTATTCTGCTCACTGATCAAGCGCAGAGTGTCTTGAAGTTCGTTGGGATTTCTCAAAAAGACGGCGGCATTAATAAACACATCCTGTTTGTCAGTGGCAGAGAGTGCGGCTTCGGAGGTGGTTGTGGCCTTTAGGTCAGTAGGGCTCTCATCGTCAGGCGAGGTGTCTTCAACGGGGTTTGATGAGCCAAAGAGGGTGTCCATGTCGTTCTTTCCAAAATCGGCTACACCCATTTCCGCCTCTAACTCTTTATTTTGTTGGCGACGGGATTCCGTCAGAAAACCATAGAGCTCACGAAATGAGGTCAAATCAATCAGTGAAAAGTTGCCTGCCAGCGGAGAGTTTTCAAAGCTTTTAAATCGAAAGGTTCCCCAAACTTTAATATTAGTTGCTGAGGAGCTACCCAATTTGGTCATTGCTGTTAAAGGGATAACATCACCAATATGGATTTTATAAAGTTGTATCGTCGGAGCGATCTCCCGGTAAAAATAATCGTATCGAACTTTAAAGTTGCTATCATCCAACTGAAAAAAAAGATCGAGTACCTTACGGAGATCACTTTCTTGGCTGTTTAGAAACTTCTGTAAATCGGTAACAACTTTACGGCGTTGGATGTAGTCCATGGTAAGGTAAAGGTCCCCAAGTTGGTCCAGATTGGTCTTGAGTTGATCTTGTAGCTCCTTAGTGGCTGCGATGGTGCGGTGGTATTCGTCCATTTCCTTTTTGACAGCGTCCAGACGGCGAGCCACGCGATTTTTCACAAAGGTTTCGTAAATATAGTCATGAATCAGAAAACCACGTTCCCCATCAGGAACCATTTGTCCCTTCACAATTTCAAACTGTGGAAAGTTATTTTTGAAGGCGGTTATGTCGGTACCAAGGTAGTTGAAGTAGAGCAGGTTATCATCAAAAATGAGTGGTGCAATTTTATTTCCGATAGTTTCAAGTTTTTGTTCATAGTTGGCATCAAAATCCACCCAAAACTTTTCTTCGAGAACCTGCTCTAAGTAAGCCTTGGCTGATTCAATTTCGTCCTTGGCATCCAATATAACTCCGGCACGATTTTCAGCGACTCCCTGTTTGAGATCACTCAACAGAAATTGCAAATGGGCTTTCGCGGCTTCGATGATTTCACTGTTTGGCTTATGCTCTTTATACAGTTTACGAAGCCTCTCTACCTGCACATCAATGACGTTTCCAGGGTTCATCATAGCAAAGTTAGTTCCCATGGGTATGACTGCGCGAATATTAGGAAGCTTGAGTAAAGTTTCTCTGACCTTGGCAAATTGAGTGACATAGCCCACATCGGAGGGTGATCCATCCATATTCCCAAACACAGAGAGCTGTTCCTTAGCTCCGCTCGAGTAAATCTGAATATCGCCAGTGACACTTTGAGTGATTGAGTTCTTCATCCCAGTAGCAATTGCATCCACCAAAGAGTTTCCTACGACGGCGATGAATGAACCAAACACCAGAATTGTGCCCACGATAAAGGTCTTCATCCGGTGAAGAAAAATGTTTCGAAAGGCAAATTTCAGGATAATGAGGTTCATGATACAATCACTCCATCGTGTAATTGTATCACCCGACGGGCCTGATTCATGATGGAATGATCATGGGTAGAGAAGAGGAATGTCGTTTTCTCAGAACTGTTAATCTCCTTCATCAAATCTATAATGGTCTGACCGGTTTTAGAATCGAGATTGGCA
>JBILOD010000595.1:0-2616 GCA_044374645.1 Pseudobdellovibrionaceae bacterium
GCGCGCGCAATTGCCACTCGTTGTCGCTGTCCTCCCGATAATTCTGAAGGCCGGTGGTTTAAGTGACCAGAAAGTCCCACGCGATCCAAAAAGTATTCCACGCGCTGGCGTTTTTCTTTTTTTGTGAGATCTTTTTTTAGTAGCAGGGGAAACTCAACATTGTCGTAGACGTCCAGTACTGGGATTAGATTAAATGACTGAAAGATAAACCCCAAAGTATCTAAGCGCAAATCTGTGAGTTGTTTGTCGTTGAGATCAGAGGTTTTTTTTCCGGCAATGATCACAGCGCCGCTGGTCGCCGTATCGACACAACCGATGAGATTTAAAATAGTGGTTTTACCGCTTCCTGAGGGGCCGGCAATGACCGTAAATTCACCGGGTTCGATAGTGAGGGAGACTCCTTTGAGGGCTGAGACGCGAACACTTCCAAGAAAATAGTCTTTGGTTACATTTACTAATTGGATTGGATGCATCCTATCCCCCCTAGGGTTTTATTGTTTCACCCTCCGGATTCGTGCGGCGAATTGTTCGGGTGATTCAAATTCATTTAAAGTCATTTCATTTAGCCACTGACCTTGTTTATCATAGAAAACTATTGTCGGAAGACCAACTATTTTATACCGTTCACGAAGTGGAGCTAGTTCTGGGGTTTCTTCGGTAGCGTCAAATTTTAACAAAACCATTCCATTTAAGGCTTCTTGAACCTCGGGATGGCTGAAAGTCTTTTCTTCGAGTTCCTTACAAGCTAAACACCATTCTGCATAGAAATCGATCAACACAGGTTTGCCGGCCGCTTTTGCATCCGCGAGCGCTTTTTCAGAATAAACTTCCCAAGGAAGGTTGTTGGGTAGTGTGGCAGCCTCAGCGACGGGGCCTTTTTGAATGTCATTGGGCTTTGGCCATAGTAGACTGAGATAAAAAAGCCCACTCGCAATAAGTGCAAAACCTAAGATGGTTTTTGAAGTTCTCATGAGCCATGGCGCCTTCGGAAAGCGATACAGCAAGCTTGAAGAGACTCCCAGGACCATCAATAGTTGTCCCAATCCCAGGGCATAAGCAAACATAAGCGCAAATCCCAGCATACGATCCTGTGATTGGGCAATAAAAGTAAGAATCCCAACCAGGACTGGTCCGACACACGGGCTTGCAATAAAGCCTGACAACAATCCGGTAATATAAATCCCTCCGGTTCCGGTGCTCATCTTATGAAATCGATTTTGCAGCCACAGTGGAGTCTGAAACTCGAACAGGCCAAATTGGGCCAATCCCATAAACACAAAAGCCGTTCCAAAGCCTACTTGAACCCAAATATTACTCAAAATATTACCAAAAAGTGCGCCACTTGAAGCTGCGAGGACACCTAAGAAGGAGTAGGTTGTGGCAATACCCATGACATAAGTAAGGGCATTCATAAACTTTTTTAATTTGGCATCATGGCTGTGCCCCTTGCCTATGACGGCAATGGTCAACGGTAACATCGGTAATAAGCAAGGGGTGAGAGATGTGAGAACTCCGGCTAGAAAAACAAAGATAAACAAATAAGGTAGACCTCGCTTTTGGGCATTTGAAAAGTTTTCTTCAAGTAATCCTAAAGATTTCTTCTCCTTGGCACTGTCGCTTTGTGGGCTGGCGACCATAAAGCTCACTTCGCGTTTTATGGTTTGCGGGAAGTAGCACACTGTCTCGGAACATGCCTGAAAGCGGAGTTCAAAAATCATTTTTTGATTACCGTCGTCCAGAGGTTGCTGAATCTCAACAGTGGTCGTTAAGGTTCCGCTTTCCTTAAGCCCTTGTTTTTTGGACTTTGAAAACTTGTCATAGAATTCATGAATAGGGCTTAACTGCAAAACGCTATTTTTTGTGGGGTAAGGCTCTAGGATGTTTAAACCAAATTTATCGACATAGGCTTTGAAACCAGGTTTGAGAGTAAGTTCGAGCTTAAGGGTTCGCTGCAAATTAGCTGGACCATGGTGTGGAGTGATACTTGCGCGTTGAATATCGAGCACAAGTTCTTCATTGGCATCCTGAGCCAAGGCCCAAGAAGAGGTCCAGAGGGAGCAGATTACTAGCAAGGGCATCGCAAAATTAAATATCTTCATTGGGGCCTCTTAGTCTTAGAGACCAAATTTAACAAGTTTCCTGGCAAAGGTCCAGAAAACCAAAGAATGACTCAAAAAAAAACACAGGATTCCGATAAGAGACTGAATCTCGAGGGATTCGGAGGCAAAATGGGTTTTGTAGGCGCAATCATCGTGATCATATGTGTGTTTGGTGGTTTCGTGGCCGCAGGCGGTCAGCTGGGGCCAGTTCTTCACGCAGCACCCCTTGAACTCGTGATCATTTTTGGCGCGGCGATCGGCGGTTTCATCACAGGAAACCCCATGAAAACAGTGAAAACCGCAATAAAATTGTGTATTCACTCGCTCAGCGCGAAAGGGCCGCAAAAAGAAGAATACATTGAACTTCTACAATTGCTTTTTAACCTCTTTCAGAAATTTCGCAAAGAGGGTCCGCAAGCGGTCGAAGCCCATATTGAAAATCCCGATAAGAGTGACATCTTTACGGCCTATCCTCGTATTTTAAAAAACCACCACGCCATTGATTTTATATGTGACA
>JBILOD010000177.1:0-7586 GCA_044374645.1 Pseudobdellovibrionaceae bacterium
ATGGCGATCTGGATCAAAGTAACCATAGTGAAACAAGAATCGTAACATGGCTTTGGCAATCATCGGTCCAACCTCGGCCTTTTCTTCTGCTGAAAGCTCATCAAAGGTTTTTGATTTTGCCAATTCGTAAAACGCCATCTGTTCCGTCAGTGGCTTGTTCGCTAAGACCTGTGGTGCTTTGAGAGTCCAACCGTTGAGTTCGCCACCGAGGTCATTATTCATTTTTGCGAGAATCTCACCAGCAATTTGGGTCTTTTGTGCTTCAGTTCGCATATCGAGTTCGGCGATGATTTGTTCTTCCAAGGCTTCAACGAGGTTCATCATAAATTTGGAGTTTTTAATCACTCCTTTTTCTTTTAGACGCTCGAGATAACGTTTGCCGAGTTCAATGTTCATTTTGACGATTTCGCTGACGTTTCTTCCCTGGAGGGCAAGGACGCCTTTAGTGCCATCTTTAAATCGAACTCGAACAGTTGTTTTGATGCTTGCGCTACCAAGAATTTTTTCAAATTCCTCCACAATGGCCTTCACTTCATGATGGCGCTCGTGAGCGAGGTCGATCACGTCGGCACGTCCGAGTCCTTTAGCGCGGTTTTTGAGGTGAGCAGCTTCTTTAGCCAGTTTTTCGCCAAAGAGCTCCCAGATCGAAACAAGTTGTCCAAATTTAATGCCGACGGTACCAAACACTTCGAACAATTGGGCGATACTGCCATTGCTTTCGTCATTGGCGAGACTCAGCATGTAAGCTAGGGCCACGGCTCCTTCGTGCTCGGGTACAACTTCTAAGAAGGTGGTAAATAAAACTTCTTCGACGGAGTTGGGAACGTATTTGAGATACCGCCGAGCGATGTTCACCGGCCAATCAGCTTTACGAATAGGCGCTTCAAGACCAGCAGTCATGATGACTTCGAAGAGTGGTATGCGTTCCGATGGCGCTGAATCGCGGATGGCCTCTTCAGCCTTCAACTTTAGAACTTCGGCCATGCGGTTGGCCTGGGTTTTAAGATCATTCAACTTTTGTGGTGTCAACAGCCCTGTCGCCTCTTTGAGAAGATCGTTGTAGGTGATTTTCTTGAGCTCCTCAAAAATATCGTTAAAGAGAGTCGTTTCATTATTTACCGGGTCTAGAAGGTACTCAATGGTTTTGAGGCGGCCACCAAAACTCATGTTTGAAATCTGTGTTGCAAGGAGCGAGCCGACACGGACTAACATAGGATTCGCACGGCGCCAGTTGGAAGACTTTTGATCATCGATAAAACCATCGAGTTCGCTTCCACGCAACCGCAGGGACCAGCCAATAGTCTCCATGAAATCATCTTTCGCAATGGAGCCATTGGGTGCATATCGGTTCAGGTCTTTGATGAGTCGATTGAGAGTGTACCGATCGACGGTTCCACCTTTCTCAATGACTTCAGACTTGAGTCGATCCACTCGGCCACCAATAAAAAGTTTGGCGAGATCGAGGCGGAGTGCATCGGAGCTAAAACGACCGTCATCAAGGTATTGCAGAATGGTGGGTTTGATATCTTCGCTCAGTGCTTTTAGGTCGTAAAGGCTGAGGAACAATTTGTCGGTGTCTTTGGTAGGGCCAGATTCAGTGAGATCCAGAAACATTTGCAATTTCTGCTTATCGCTAAGCTCCAGAGAACTCGCTTTTTGGAGAATGGTCGCCTTTAATCGTTGAATGCGCGAAGAGTTTAGTTGGATAGTGGTGGAGTCAGCTAAAAACCTAGGCTCGGTATAGGCATTCTCACCGAGGCTTTTCTCGTAAATAGTTCTCCGATGTTCAATGGGTTTCAGTATGGCCATTAAAAATTGGATGTCAGCAAAACTTTTGATTGTTCGTTCCTTAATATCCTTTTGCAGAGTGGGTTCAGACGTGTCAATCGCCGCAAAGAAGTCATTGTCTTCGATTTTCGAAACACGCGCAAATTCTTTGAGGCGGGTAAAAAACTCGACTGAGTCCTTCTGATAAAGGCTTCGAAAAACCTCAAGGACTTTAGGGCTAACCGAAGGTTTGCTCATGTAGTTAATATCTTTAACGGGACGACCGATGCTGTAGAGAAAGTCATCCCAGTCCTTTTGATCTTTGGCGTTTTTAAAACCTAAATCGGTTAAAAATAGAGATTCAAACCAAAACTTCTTCTCCTCGTTGGGGCGTTCGGATTGGTCAACTAAATCAAGTTGGACGCGCATAAAGTAAGCGTTGTCCCATTCTCGGATTTCGGTCCCATAGGGTGCACCATTAAAAAACTTGGAATGCGCTCGAGCCATCGAGACAATGGTACCTTTGATTGGTGTCACCGCGGCAGCGACAGTTTTCTGCATTGTTGCACGGTAGTCCTGATCAAAAACGGTCTTATTCTTAATTCTGAATGCACCATAGTAATAGTTTAGCCGTTGTTTTTCTAAATCATCGAGCTTTGCGGCCGGAACTTCGCCGGACTCCCTCTCACGGTATTCCATCAATAAATATTGTTTAAGATTGCGGGAGTTCCAGATGAGCCAACGGTCCAGGCCCTTGGTGTCCATGTTGCTGAGTGGGGCCGCGGCCATTATGAGGGCTCGATAGGGAAGTATGTTGCGATACTTACGTTCCCCTTTAAGATACTTGATGACTTCCGATTCAACTTGATTCAAAGCCATTTTGGGATCCAAACCAAGAATCTCAATGATGAGTGGCCAGTCGATCATGTTCCTTTGAAGGAGAATTTCTAAGGTGCCGTAAAATCCTCTAGCTTCCCAAATTTCTAGGAATATCTCGCGTAGGGCATTCACCTCTTTTTCAAGTTCTGGGTGTTTTCCCGACCGAAGATACACAAGGCTTTGCCGAAAGGGACGAAGGATCGGACTTTCCTCTTTAGGGTTATGTTGTTCCACGATCGGCAATGGGTTCGAGTGCCGCGCCTGAGGCTCCCACAATAATCGAATTTGAAATGGCATTCGTTCCATGAGATGGCGCACCGGTGCTCCTAAAAGAGCTGCCTGTACTTGAAATCCCATGCCGAGCTTCTCTAAAGAAGTGAGGTGGCCATCAGCCGTTCCTTTGCTTCCCTTTCCAGTCAGTGACATTTGTCGGAGTAGGTTTCTCATTGGCTTTTTAAAGACCTCAAAAAACGCATCTGGGGCGGCAAGACTCGCGGCTCCCAGGAGATAGTGGGAGACTTCCCAGGCGTAATCTTTCTGAAGACTCTCATCAGTGAGTTTAGTTGCCCGCAACGTTTTTAAAAACGCAATGACTTCGGGTGCGCGATAGGCCTCAAGGCGTTCGATGAACGTATAATGTGATAACGAGTTTTCTAACCCTGAAACTCCAGAAATGGTATTTATATTGCTGCGAATTTCTGTGGGCGAGTAAAGGGCGATGCCTGAATCTATTTTGGGATCAAGCGAAATCATGGCATAGGTCGCCTCAAGAAACTTTGAAAATTCCTGACGTTCCTCGCGAGTGAGCTCCACCCCAGTTTGTTGTTTCTTCAATAGCATGTGGTCGAAACTGAGTACCAATCGATTGAGTTCCAGCGTTTTAAAATCTTTGCCGATGCTATCATCTTCCTTGAGTGCTTTGACTCGATTGGTCACCTCAGCCATAGAAACAGGGATTTTGTAGGGATAACGGCCATTTTTTGGGATGACCTTATCAACATCATCATTGAAACCACGAAGTTCTTCATCACTAAACGAAAACTGTTTGGGTCGAGTTAAAATCCCTTTTTCGAGACGGTCCAAGGTAAGATAAAGTCTCGCACTTGTGAGGCGAAACTCATGGTGGGGGTGGGTAGACGAAAGTGAGCCCAAAAGCGAATGACTGGCGCCGCGCTCCTTGCCAAAGAGGTGGGTGAGGAATTTGTAAAGGGCGTCTATCGGATAGTTGGCCTCTCGCAAAATACGCATGCCGTCAATGTCAGCGCGAATCTCTATACCTTGATCGGCTTCGGTTCCGTAGTGGTTACTGATGGCCGTACCACCTTCGCCTTCCCAAGCGGAGGTCCTATCCATTGGATGCCCCAATTCATGGGCAATGACACCGGCAAGACGAAGGAGTCCAACCTCAACGGGTACTCCTGTCATCATCAATCGAATTAAACCGGAGGTGATATAAAGATGATTCGCAAAAAGGCGAACACCAGTGTCGTTGTCGATCCAAACAAAAGCATTGAGCACAGAGCTTTCCGCAATGTGGACATAGTTCACAGTAGCTGCTGCCCCCTCTGTGAGGCGACCTTGAGCAAAGCTTAAATCTGAAAAAATTTGGCCCAGAATACGGTGCAGCCCGGGAGCGTCTTCTGGCTTGACGAGCGGGCCAATGTCGTAACGGACACTGCTTCGTATGCTCTCATCATTGGGTTCATCCGTCATGCTTCCTGGGACATGGTAGATGTCGGGAAAAGCAGTAGCGCCCGAACTTTGGTTGGCGAAAACGCTATTGCCAGGTAGAAACAATCCAAACATTAAATTCAGGCTGAAAAGTGTCGAACTCTTTGACAAGATTGACTTAGAAGGCAGAAAAAATAGAATTTGTTTAATTTGAAGATTTAAATTTTTCATGGAACTGTCAGAGTGCAAACAGTGAGCCACGAGATCAAAAACTACCCGATAAAGCAAAGTAGTTAGCCAAAAAACTTAGATTCGATTCAAAAGCATCAGGTCTCATTCTTAGAAAATGAATAGCATTGAATTCTTTGGTTTTTTTAAAAATCTCGGCGTAGAAACCCAATTTGACGGTATCTTCATGAGTTTTAGTCTAAACTATTAAAAATTAGCTGGATTTCTGTGTGTTTCGGGGGGAACGATGTTCAGGTTTATTTTGGCACCTATAGCTTTCGTTGTGATTGGGTGCCAACTTCAACTCGATGTACTGTCGAAGAATCTACTGCTATCACAGTCCTTTATGATCGAGTCTATAAGAGTCGCCGGCAAGCAGAGTGATACCCAACTTCGTTTGTTTGTGAATTCGGATTTTTCGACCATAGATTTGGTGGGGCGATTTTCCAAACTAAGAACTATTTCTGTTTACAGTGATTCTTCCTGTCAGAATTCAGTTGATAGTCATGCAACAGTAAGTACGGATAAAATTCAAATCATTCTCGGTCAGCCCAAGATTGAGGAGCAGATACATACATTCTATTTATCTCTTCAAAAAACAGACGATTCCACTCCCAAGTGCTTGGTGGACCAGCCTCTTTCTATCGGTCTCCGAAAGTCTATCGTTCCTTTTAAAATTTCAGTTGAAGCCAGTCGGGCGTGGAGCAATGAAAGTCATCCCATTGTTAGTTTGTCTCCTTTTGAAGTCGGTGATCAGGTGGATGTTTTCACCTCCGCCGATTGCAAGGGAATGTCCAATAGTTCAATCACAACAGACGATCGAAAGCCATTGGGTTTTGCTTTGAAGGCCATGAGCCCTTTAACAAAGGGGAGCTATCACGTCTCAGTTCGTAAGGCAGATGTCTATGGCAATTCGAGTTGTGTTAATTCTGGCGTTACAAGGGAGTTTCTGGGATGGTCCCCAATTGTTAAGGCCGTTGCAAACCGTTATGGAAATGACTTCGCGGCACTGAGGGCCGATGGCAAGGTGGTCACCTGGGGGCACTCAAGTGGATCCCAACTGACACCAACAATTTCTACTCAAATAAACGGTGTTGATCCGATCATCGATATCATACCCAGCGGCGATAATTTTGCGGTTCTTTATCAGAATGGTTCCGTCAAGGGCTGGGGTTTTGAGACATTAATCACGCCCCCTGGTTTAGATGGAACGATACCCGCGGTTAAGGTTGTTGGAAATATCGCGGCTTTTGCCGCCCTTCGGCAGAACGGCTCAGTGGTCACTTGGGGTGAGAGCACTTGGGGTGGAGATTCTAGTTCAGTCGCTCTTCAGCTGGACGGAACCGTGAAGGTCACGGAGATTGTTTCCACAACCACAGCTTTTGCTGCCATTCGGGAGAATGGCTCTGTGATCACTTGGGGCGAGCCGCCCAATGGAGGTGACTCTAGTGCCGTGTCGGCTTTGATTGATGGAACTGTGCCTGTAATTCAAGTCTATTCGAGTGAAGCTGCATTTTCAGCACTCCGCAGTGACGGTGCCATTGTGACCTGGGGCGGGCTTGTCAGTCCTGGATTGATTAGGCCTTGGACCAATAATTTACTTTCCTTTAGTTCTGTCACAGCAAATGAGTACTCTTTTGCTGGTATTGCGACCGATGGTTCAGTGACAACTTGGGGTCATGGTGCCAGTGGCGGTGATGCTTCCTCTGTTACTAGTGCGATCAATGGCACTATTAGGGTTGATTCAATCACTGCAACTCGAGGCGCATTTGCAGCTCTTCGAACGGATGGATCTGTAATCACTTGGGGTGCTAGCGAAAGAAGTGGTGACTCGTCCTCTGTTGCCAGTGCTATCAACGGATCTATTAGAGTGATTAAGGTGTTCTCAAGCTATTTTTCATTCGCTGCGCTTCGTGAGGACGGTTCGGTTGTAACTTGGAGTCCCAGTGTTTATGGAGGTGATTCCTCCAGCGTTGCACAGAAGCTCGATGGAACGATGAAAGTCGTAAATATTTTTTCCACGGACGAAGCCTTTGCCGCCGTTCGAGAAGATGGTTCGGTAGTGGGTTGGGGAACTCCGAGCTGGGGTGGAAATATCGAACTTGTCGAAAAAGACTTGGATGGCAGAATTGGCATTACAAATATTTTTAGTTCCACGACCACGTTTGTGGCATTGAGGGCCGACCATTCAGTGGTGGGATGGGGTTCGACGGTTTTTGGAGCCTCAGACAGACCCTTGAGGGGCGAGCTCGATGGATCCCGACCGATTAAGTCCATTGCGGCCACGCGTGATGCTTTTGCTGCCGTTCGCGAAGATGGAGCCATTATTTCCTGGGGTGATCCATCACAGGGGGGGCGTTTCTCAGAGACCAGACATAAACTGGTGGAGGCATTGCCCTTTGCGAGAGTTTACCCCATTAAGTTTCCTGGCGACGGTTATGGCCACAATGTGAATGGCTTCGCGGCAGTTCGCACGGATGGTTCTGCGTTCTCTTGGGGGCATTTTGGTCTACGTCCACAATCCACGACCAACAGTCTGCTGGATGGAACAATCGACGTGACCCACATTGCGTCTAACCCCTTTGGGAGTTTCGCTGCTCTTCGAGAGAACGGATCTGTGGTAACTTGGGGACGCCCTGGAGGAGGTGCCGGTGGTGGTGGCGGTGAATCGCCAATTCCAGTATCCCTAACCGATGGAAGTCAGGTTGTTAAGGAGATTGTTTCAACCATCTATGCCTTCGCCGCCATTCTCTCCAACAGTTCGGTGAGGAGTTGGGGGGCTCTCCCCCATGGAGGGAATGACTCCTTCGTGCAGAGTGAAATGAATGGAACAATTCCGGTGACAAAGATTGCATCAACGAGCGAGTCTTTTGCGGCTCTTCGTAATAATGGTTCCGTCGTAACCTGGGGGGCATCCTGGTATGGCGGTGATGCTTATAGTAAAGCGCCCCAAATCGATGGAACGATACCCGTCATCGATATCGTCGGCAATATGAGGGCCTTTGCAGCCATTCGTAATAATGGGTCAATCATCACGTGGG
>JBILOD010000178.1:0-7577 GCA_044374645.1 Pseudobdellovibrionaceae bacterium
CCTATGCGTTTCAAGTCAGTTTAGATGGTGTTAAGAATTTTAGTCCTGAATCCATCAACGGATGTAAAATCAGAATCTGTCCCGCCGAATTGCTCTTGGCCAATTTACCCTAAAGAATAGTCCTTTTTCAAGGGGGTTGTCCCAAGAATAGTTGAATTTTAAAGGTTGAGGGACTCAGCTCCGAGGGATACATAAATTATTTTTCGATTTTTAACCAAGTTTCTGAGGCAAGTTGGGGCCGGTAAAATGTTTTGCCACGTGATGGTCCCAACAAAGTGAGCATACTCGGGTAGTTTGGAACTCGGGTTGAATTGGGGAATGTCGGCAAAAAGCGTTAAGTCCCCGGATTTCTGCCTCAACAAATTGTAGCAGTTGTGGGAGACAATAAAGTTCATTGATCCGATTCGATCTGAACGCAATGGGGTGTATATTAGCTATTCCTTGTGCGATGAATGACTTTAATGGTTGCCCACACTATGACGTCATGGGGAAAACTTTCTGTCTGAAGTTTTCCATTTGCAACATAATCTTTGTTTTATGAAGCGTTATCAGGTTTATCAGAACTCTCAATTCATTGATACCTACGCGTCCAATTGGTTTGTTGGAATTGTGCCCGAGGATAGAGTTCCCATGGCCATTGCCTCAGGCCGGCAGTTGATTGAAATAAACCCTGGGATGGCAGTGTTTTTACCACCCTTTTCAATTGTAGAATGGAAAATCTTGAAGCCCTGCTGTGAGTGGTACGTCTACATGGGTGATTTTGATTTACCTATTACCTTTGGAAATAAGTGATTTTACTTTAGTGCTAAAATAGAATCGCTACCAAGTGCATCATGGGAGCTTCGCACCTGGCTTAGTGATGGATTTTCTCGAAGTGAACCCTTGGCCGATCAACGCGAACCATTGGCGATTGCACAGAAACCTAAAAAACAAATTGAACTTAATTTTCGAGATTATCTTGGCACCAAGCCGAAAGCGTATGCGCCGTCAAAACTGAGTTCGGAGTTCAAGTGAACGCGCACTAAAAATAATTTTCAAATCCCTTATTTTCACCGACCTGCTCCATTGCACAAAGAACCAAAGATAGACCTTTAGGTAGTTTTTGATAGATTTGACCATCTTTGTGTTCCAAGCCTATCAAGGCTTTGCCGTTTTTGTCCGTTATTTAGGCTATGGTAACGTCAAAAATAAAACAAAATAAAAAATGGTTAGTCATTGGTGTGGTTGTTCTGGCCGTGGGTCGTATGTCCATAGCGCAAAATAAAACCCCGGACTATTGGCAATGCGAGAATCGGGTATCGGGTAGTTGGGCCTTCGGATTAGCCCCTTCCGGATGTGATGCTCGTGTTTTTGGTGAAGATCAATATTTGTTCGATACCTATCTGCCTGTGATTTTCAATCAGACCACTTCAACCACCTCTGAACGTGGTCGTTATATGGCCGAGATGTCCGCAGCACTTAAAGAAGCCTCGATGCTTTATTTAAGGAAACGAAAACCCGCAGCTAGCACGGTGGAACAGGCGGGGTTTGTGCGAGCGACGCTGGCGTTGGCCCATCAGGAGAGCTACTGGACTCATTATCGACAATTCACCGATTCCAAAATGAAGATGATGAGAGGTGATTCTGGTCATGGACATGGACTGATGCAGGTCGATGATCGTTGGCATTTTGTAGCAATCGACAGAGGTGTAGGTTGGAACTTAATTGATAATTTGGTTTACTCCCTTGAAGAGTATTATGGTGCTTGGGAAAAAGCTGCCAAAGCCAGCTGTGTGACTGATGCCAGTGACTTTCGAATGAGGGCACGAGCAGCTTATAGCGCCTATAATGGGGGGTCTTCAAAAATTTGTCGTTGGACCAATCCGAACGACAAATGGGCGCGGAATGATCAGGGATTTATCGACAAATTTGATAAACAGCTTTGGAATCAACACATCAAAACTCCGCTATCGCAAACGGCAGTGAATGTGGCCTGTTTGATCGACGGAAGTGAGCAATGCCCCTTGCGGTCAACTGATAATTCTCCCCCTCGCCCAGCCTCCGAGAGAGTTTACCAAACAAGCCAAAAAGAACTCTGCGTTTATCATGAGAATCAGTTCCAATGTATTTCTGATGTCCGCGATGTCACTTGTTTGCAAAAATGGGCGGGTGTGACGGATGAAAGTATTAAGCTCATGCCCACTGATTGGGAAACATCAAATTCAAGAGTTCTTCTTGATCGCCATAGTCTTTGCTTAGAAAAAATAGAGGTTGGTCTCCATTCGGTGGGAACTATTCTGAAGACCCAAAGAGACATTCAACTGCGAGCGACGCCAGCCGGGAATCCTTTGGGCCTGGTTCCGAAAGGTGAAGTTTTGCAGGTTTTTGATTTTGAATTCCGACTTCTCAGTGAAGGTAAACGTTATTATCAAGTGAATTGGAAAGGGCAGTGGGGATTTGTATACGGTGGGAATATTCAGGATTTCAATGATTGGTTAAAGCCATCAACCGAATGGCCGAAACTCAAATGGCTAGGACGCATGGGCGATTCCGTCAAGGTAAAACGAGCCGGAGGTATCAAACTGCGAACGAGTCCTGGAGGGAATGTCTTGGCCACGGTACCACAGAATCATAATCTCGTCGTTGAGAATGTCTTAGTGAGTTCTGACTTCAATGAAGTTAACTACCAGGTCCGCTTTCAAAACCAAACTGGATTTATTTACTCTGGTCGATCCCTGCCAGATAAAACCTTTGAACAATGGACAGCGCTGATAATGCCTTCTACTGGTCAACGGTGAGAGAGATTTAACTCATGAAAAAAAAATGGCTCTTCTTAGTGGTCATGACGGTGATTGTGTTGTTCAAAGGACACTTTCTGTTCAGCACATGGAGAAAAAACTTCGAAGGTCTGAAAAACTATCAACACAAGGGGCCGTCATTGGTTCAATCGGTTTCCTCGAAGACAGTGCGGGTGACAGAAGCATCATCTAAAGAGGTCCGAGAGCCTGCAACTACTTCCAGAAGGAAAACCTCAGAATCAAAATCTCCGGAGTTTCAAAATGTGATCAAAGCCGTGGATATGTATCATCAGTGTCGGCAATCGCTCAATTGCTCATTAGAGGATACCGATTCCAGGGCCTATGATTTGGCATTAGGTGCTGATCTTCGACAAAAGCTCCAAATCTTGAATCGGAGAGTAGCTGCGATGAAGTTACATGGCGCTGAGTTGAGTGAATTGGCGAGGGCCCTTTTGAACATTCCTGATGGTGGAGTAAAGGCCGAGGCTCTTGAACTGATGCTCTCTCAACCACTGCAACAGGAAGACCTTGAGGTCGTAGGGGAAGCGGTATTTAAAGACCACGATAGTCACTTGTTGGAATCCGGGTTAAGGATTCTGGCGCGCTTTTTGGATCAGCCTGAAGCGCCAATGGTTCATGCCCAAATTCGGGAGTGTTTGCTCACAGGAAGTTTATTAGTGCGCGAAGTGTTGGCTAAAAATTTGAAGGAATTCATCAATCATGGGAGTTACCAATTTTACCAGAAACTTTCAGAAGATAAACGCTATGATGCTCCCATTCGTGCATCGTTGGTCTCCCAACTTAGGGAGTGGGAGCTAGAACAGTCTGGGGGGTGACGGCGAACTTGTTTTTTGGGTCTGGGTATTTCGGTCCTAACTCCCGTCCTTGGTCGGGTTGCTGGTGGAAACGAAAGATTTTGATACCTGAAAGAGTGATAGAATTGTCTACTGAGGAAGTGGGTTCTGTTAAAGAAAGCTAGTTAAACGACGGAGAAGATAGCTATGGCACGCAGCCAGGTTGATGTTCAAAAAACAAATGGCAAGTATTTGATTAATCTCATTGGTTCATTGGATGAAGATATGTCTTTTAAATCCATTAAAATTGATGGTGCGGAAGAAGTCGTCATAAATTTTGAAAAAGTGAATGGCATTAAATCATTTGGAATTCGTGAACTCATTCGATGGCTCAATAATTATCGTGATGTGAAAATAACCTATACTCGCTGTCCTAAGATTGTGGTGGATCAGATCAATATTGTTGATGGATTTTTGCCAAAAAATGCCACAGTTGAATCATTCTATGTTCCCTACTATTTTGAAGACACAGGTGAAGAGACTCTTTTTCTGTTCCGTTTTGGAATTGAATTTGATGGTACAAATATCACACCGCCAGAGGCCGTGTTTGATTCCAAAGGCAATAAAATGGAAATGGATGTTATTTGGACTAAATACTTTCACTTTATCGAAGGCAAAAACAAACGCCGAGCTTCTTAATGGCCGCCTCATTTTCTAGGAGCGTTCAATCTCCACCATCACTAAATCATGCAGAGCTGCAATGGCGGCCTTTTGATCGGCACCTTTGACCAAAAGAGTGCAACTCATACCGGACATCCAAAGTCGCAAAGGTTCAATCTGAGTTTTTGCTAATTGATTTGAAATCAAAGTGGCAATTTCTGGTGTCGAAGCACCAGTGCATGTGGCTGTAACTGTCGCCAACGGTATTTCTGTTAATTTAAATGATTTTATTTCTCGTCGGATGGCCGACAGGATCTCCTGCGGCCCTGTGAGAAAAACCGCATTGTGGTTTGGCCCCATCGACTCTGTGGTCAGCAGCTGAGGGAAGGAGATCTCTTTGTTTTTAAATTCGTCCTGCAAAGCCGTGAGCCCTTCAGAAAGAGTCGTGTTTTCAAAGTTGAGTTGCAGAACATCAGCATGAGAGTTGATCGAAAGAATTTTGACCTTTTCAAACATGGCAGTTTCCTTTTCTTTAATCCAAGTGCCTTCAAGGGTGTTATGAGCTGGGCCGATATAAACAGGCACCCCTCTTTGCGACGCTAATTCTACGGAACGATAGTGTAAAACTTTGGCACCCCAAAAAGTCATTTCAAGCATTTGTTGGTATGAGATTTGGTGGATTTGCTGGGCCGTAGGACATATTTTGGGATCAGCACTATAAACACCAGAAACATCTTTGAGGATTTCGCAATGATGAGCCTTCAGGGCAGCGGCCATTGCGACGGCCGTAGTGTCTGAGCCGCCTCTCCCTAGAGTTGTAACTTCTTTTGTCTTTGGGGAGACTCCTTGAAATCCAGCAATGATAACAATTTGATTATTGCTGAGAGCCTCCCTAACGCGAGGGGAGTTTACCTCAGTGATAAACGCATTGAGATGGGAGTCGTCAGTCAAAACACCGGCTTGTGATCCCGTAAAGCTGATGGCAGGGCAATGGAGGTCGTTTAATGCCATGCTGAGCAAGGACATACTGATTCGTTCCCCGGTGGTGAGTAGCATATCCATTTCGCGTCTTTTCGGTCGATGACTCACTTGGTGGGCAAGTTGGATCAATTCATTAGTCGTTTGGCCCATGGCGCTCACAACTACGAGGAGTTTTTCGCCCCGCTGATGACATTGGCGCAGGTCGAGCGCTACGGCTTTGATTTTTTCCGGATCAGCCAGGGTGGCACCGCCATACTTTTTGACGATCGTTTTCATTCCTATTCCATTGCCACATCTTTGATATTCTGGGCAATAAATTGTTTGGCGAGGCGGAGGGCGCCATGAGGAATGTGAATGGGATGTGAGTTGGCTTCCTTGGGAACGAAGCCAACCTTGAGCTCTGTATTTATTTCGCGGAGGGCTTGGCGGGTCACACCCAGATAGTCGGCAAGATCATCCAGTTTGGTGCCTCCAGGGGCATTGATCACTTGATATTCGATGGGTTCGAGAACTTTCAAAGAACGAAAGCCATACAGACTTGGCGCTTTGGCAACGAGCATGGCAGCCAGCAATTTGGGGACGTACTCAGAAGTTTCGGCGGGCAATGCCTTGAGCTCGATCAGTTTCCAGTAGTCTCGAGTACGATGCTTTTGGATAATTCTGCGGAGCCCATTCTCACCCATGTTGTAGCTTGCGGCCACCAAATACCATGACTCAAACTCATTATAGAGATCACTCATATAGCGAATGGCAGCGAGAGTGCTTTTGCGAAAGTCTCTGCGTTCATCGAGCCACCAGTTCGTGCGTAATCCGTAGCGATTGGCGGTGGGTTCAATAAATTGCCAAGGACCTACGGCATCGGCGTGGCTTGTTGCATGGGGGGCAAACCCGCTTTCAATCATCACCATATAGGCCAAATCCTTTGGCAGGCGATTGCGTTCCAGTTCACGTTTGATCATCGGAAAGTATTTGTAAGAGCGTTCGAGCCAGCGTTTAAACATGGGCTGCCCAGAGGTTTGGTAATATTTAATCCAACGACTGACTTGTGTATTATAGGTCACAGGAATATCAAAAATAAGAGGCGACGGACTCTCTCTGGTATTGGAAGCCGGGAGTTTCGGGGCGCTGACTTTCAGCGCCTTAGGGACGGGCATACCCAATGAAGTAGATGAAACTATAACACAGGATGCACAGGTTAAATAAAATAACTTTATATTCATAGGGTTAGTATCTGCATAAAACAAAAGTGGGTCGAGAGAATAATAGTGAAAGAGAGTCTGTCAGACTTTTGGCTCGGAGGCTTCAATGTTCCTTTGGTAAAGGCCCTTTGATTTCAATCTCTGAACGCAATTTTGACGATCCAGTGTTTGATTATTGACAGCACTAAGAGCGAAGACACCGCCCAAAGGTGAGGTTGGTTGAGCGTCTGAGAGTTGTTGATGTCCCATTGAAAGGATGAATGTCTAGGGAGTTTGATGGCATTGATGTTGCTTATTGCAGTCTAATGTGGGCTCAAAAGAACAGCGGCAAAGTTATGAAACCAAGATCTATAACAGTTGATGTTAGTCTGGTGTGGTGCGAGGAGAGCGAATGAGTATCAAGGGATTGTATACCGCAGTGAGCGGATCAATGGCGCAAAATTTGCGGCTGGAAACGGTGGCCAATAATCTTGCAAACGTCAATACGCCGGGTTTTAAAAAAGACACGCAAGTTTTTCGCGAGTATCTCACCGCGAACGAAAAGCCTCCTGCTGTGATTCAAGTCCCAAAGGTGCCTGCTTCAATCGAAAGTTTTTACGATATGCAAGGGGGCGATAAGAGTTATGTCGAGTCGAATGGTAGTTATTCCGACTTTACTCAGGGTGGATTGAAATCAACAGGGAATGCGCTCGATTTGGCCATTGATGGTCAGGGTTTTTTTGAAGTGTTCTCACCCAAAGGAGTTCGATTCTCGCGCAATGGTGCTTTTAGTATAGACGGGCAAGGTCAGTTGGTCACCAAAGAGGGGTGGCCCGTCATGAAAAGAGCGGAACCGGGAACGCCACCAAATGAGCGTACCATTAAGATACCAGTCGGCAGTGCTTTTACTATTGGCGAAAATGGTGAAGTGAGTGTTGATGGCCAGTCGTTGGGGCAACTTTCCTTGGTTGAACTGAGTGATCGCCAGGCCCTGCATAAAGAAGGTTCGTCGGTTTATACGATTAAGCCCAATATGAATCCACAAATCACTAACGTGGCCAACCCTAATTTAAAACAGGGCTTCGTTGAAACAAGCAACGTCAACATAGTTCAGGAAATGACAGATATGATTAGTGCCACTCGGCTTTTTGAAAGCACCCAAAAAGCCATTCAGGCCTATGATTCTA
>JBILOD010000179.1:0-7563 GCA_044374645.1 Pseudobdellovibrionaceae bacterium
AAAGTGGTGAGAGCGGACTGCATGAACAATTTCAGGAGCTTCGTTGCGCTCTTTAATGAAATCGGCACCAATGACCGCGTGACCACCTTCCATGGCGTGATCCATGGACTTTCCAATGTCGTGGAGCATGCCTGCTCGGCGAGCCAAACGAATGGGTAGCTTTAATTCACCTGCGAGGAGGCCGCAAAGCCAACCCACTTCAGCACAATGAAAATGTTGATTTTGGGTGAAGGAGTAACGGTAGCGCAAGCTACCCATCATTTGGCGAATTTCCGGGTGCAAATCTCGCAGTCCTAATTCACGGGCGATATTATCGCCATCTTGTTTGATCTGACGAACCAGTTCGCGTTTAGCATCAGCGGTTTTCCGACGAATAAGGTCAGCGTTAATGGCTCGACGCTCTTTGAGGATTTTTTCAATAGAACGACGTGTCCACTCACGACGAACGGGATCAAAGCCGGCAATCCCGATGGTTTCGGAGTCGTCCTCAACGATCAGGTCACAACCACAAATCTCCTGAACCAGGGTCAAATTCTTTTTGTCTTTATCTAGAAAGAGTTGTCGTACATGATTGTCAGGAAACTCAACGGAGCCAAGCCCGCGCTCCGAGCAGTAAGGACGGGCAAAACGATCAATAGCAATGGCTAAGAGACGTTTCGCTCGCTGTTCCACAGTATTGCTCACATCGGCCAAGTATTCGGCATTTTCCTTAAGGCAGCGGACTTGAGTTTCATTAACCATTTCTTGAATGAGCTCTTTCACAAACAGATCGCGTGAGGAGTTGAGGCGCTTGGCGAGCTGGGTCACGCATGCGTCCACATGCTTATTTAAGTCCGACCTTAAACTTTGAACTTTAGATTCATTTTCGCGTAGTTTCTTTTCAAGATCATTCAACTCAGCTTGTTTGGGCTCAAGAGATTTTTTGAGCTCTTTGCCTTCAGCCGTTACCTTTTCCTTCATCTCTTCTATGCGTTCTTCCAGTTCTTCGATGGATTCTTCTGTTTTGAAGAGTTCTGGTTCGGCTTTCGTCCAAAGTTCTTCTTCAATTTCTAGAAGTAATTCTTTTTGATCCATTTCGATCAATTCCGCTGCGTCTTTGGCACGGTCTAAAAGTTCTTTAGCTTCCGCTTGCGCGCGTTTTTTCTCGAGTGTCCCTAAATAATTTGAAAGCATCCATGCGAGTGCACCTCCAAAAAGTAGGCCTAGCGTCGAAGGTAAAATCCAAGTTGTTAGCATTTAAATCAATTCCCCTAAACAAGTCTCAAGTTTTTCAAGTATCGCAGTTGGAACACACTGTCATCATGAGTCTAATGTATATTCGGCGCGCGGACAACAATGCGCTTGGCCACAACGTCGAGATGGTGCACGAAAAACCGTCTTTGAGATTTCCAAAAAGCCTCATGCAAGCGGAGCTTGGCTTCTCGGCAATTAATGTGAGCACCTCAGGGGACACTTTTGGAACTATATCCCTCCGGGGGCGATGTCCCTTCGGGCGGTGCTCCGATCTCGGTCCCCGAAGTGGTCATTGTTCCCCGTAAACGTCCAGAAGCTTTATGGAGTACTACCGCTAAAGAGTGGTGATGAGGGTTGGGGGGGGGCGTTTCTGGTCTTTAGGGTTTGGGTTTTCCACGATAAAGGTCGGGAAAGTCTCTGGATCAAGGGTGAGATTTCACGAAATAGGGCAAAGATCCCTAAGGCTTGGCTTTCGAAATGCCGATGGGGATTAAGAAGTATTACGCCATTGATGGAAGAAAGGTGATCGCTTGGTCGGAACAACGATTCAGAATCTTGTGAATCTGCTCGAAAAAGCACTGCTGGACATAAAAGCCAGTAGCTCGCAGGATTTTATTGAGTCATCGGCTATTTTGATTCACGAAGCAATGTCGGGACCCCATCGCCGTTTTCACACTACAGACCATGTGTTTCAGGTGATTGATCCTAAGGGTGATCCGACTCTGGTGTTGGCAGCCTTGTTTCATGATCTCGTCTACTACAATGTGGATGGCAACTTTACTATGCGGGTGGAAGAGATTCTGAAACCTTATATAACGATCGAATTAGAACAAGTCTTTATTCGTCGGCGCGGACCGGCACAGGATTTAGTTTTGCCACTCGTTAATAATGTTTTTGGGTTCTCGTACGGACAAATGCTCACGCCTTTTACGGGGCTCAATGAATTCCTCAGTGCCATTGTATTTACAAAATTATTTATAAATATTCTGCCAATCGAAAAAATCATTGCTGTTGTGGCCTGTTTGGAAGCCAGTCAGCCGTTTCGAAAGAATGATGAAAACGGCAAGAGTTGTTTTGAGTCACTTGAAGAACGATTGCAGAAACTCAATCGCACCCGGGGATTGGGCTTAAGCGAGAAAGAAATCATCCATATCGTTCAGAACTCTTTGCGTTTCGCTAATTTGGATGTCAACAATTTCGCCTGTGAAGATGCGGCGGCTTTCCTTGATAATACTTGGAAATTACTTCCTGAAAACAATCCTCATTTACTCCTGAATAAAGTGTACACCTTAAAGAGCTACCGAATGGCTCTTGAGAAAATGGAGATATTTTTTAATAGGGTTGACGTTTCGGTGATTTTTCATCGTTATCGTAATGAACCACCGATGGCTGAGTATCAAAAAATGCAAGCTCAGGCCGTAAAAAATGTGCATTTAGCAAAAGACTATTTATCGGGAAGGCTCTTAGCGACGGGAATTTTGGAAGCTCTTTGTATGGTCACTGGTGGGGATGCCCCGGTGGTCATGATCATGGGTAACAATTCGCGAGGCAATGTGGAGCCTAAGTACGAGTTCAATGATTTGATCTCAAAAATTCCCATTAAGATGGCGAAGGATATCAATGATCAGGTTCTCGCGCTCTTCGAATATGAAGCCGATGTGGTGTCAATCTTAGACTTCCGGAAAACCCCATTGGGAGCCTATGTCTATAAAAGCATTGGTCACAGCCAAATGTTGGCTCAATTAGCACGGGCAAAAGAGTATTTCGCCGGCCGTATGACGCCTGAGGAGTTTTTAACGGGTTTTGATGCCTCTGTTGTGAGCGCTATCGCTTCTGTGTGCGCCGAAATGATCTCTACTCGTCGCAATCGCTTTCTGAGTTGGGGGAAGCCTGCAAACTCCAAAAAACGCGCGTCTTAAACGAAGTGATTAAGAAATGGGTTGAATGCTTTTTGCAATTTTCTCTAGATTTACAACGCTCTTAGTCCTGGTCACTGCAGGATTTGTTGAGTTTGCTGAATGCAGTGAGAAGCCACTTTCACAAGTTCTCGTTGAACAAAATCTTGGTGTCATTTGCGACAACGCAAGTGCCAAGGAAATTGGAAAGCTGAAATGTGCGACTGGGAGTCAGTATAGAAACGTTGGCAACCTCGACGAGACTTCCGAAAGCATAGTTTTTCGAACCATAGGGCAACAGGAATTGACTCGAATTCAATGTCGAGAACGAAATATCAGTCAATTGTTAAGTGACTCCAATCTGAAAGAGAAAACTCTTGGCCAAACGTGCAAACATCTGCCTCTATTGGGTGCGGCCCTGCAGAACATAGAAGACCTAGAAGATAAAATTGAAAGCTATCAAAAAATATCAGACCCACAATTCCGGACAGTTCCGAAACAGGATCAAACCCGGTATCAAGCGACCTTGAAGGCCTTAAGGTACCACCTCATTTATTATCACTCCTTAGTCGAAATGATTCGAAAAAATGATACCCTACTGAGTTCACCGCAAGTTTATGATTTCGTGAAGAATAAATTTTCCTCTAATCTTTTTGTGAAAAAGAAAGACCCCGATGAAATATGTCGGTCAATCAAAGGTGATCTTGGGGAATTGATGCAAGGTGAACTCGATAAACATCAAGAAAACAAAAAAAAAACTAAGCGAGAAATTGGCATCGACCTCTGAATCTGAAGATGATCAGTTTAAGGTCGATCTTTGGAAGTCTGAAGCAGGGAGTGAACTAAAAAGATCACTCACAGGCGACCCCAATCTGCGTAGCAGCACTCTTTGTCGTCTAGAGTCTCGTTATGGTCAGGGCAACGATCTAAAAAATCGTCTTCTTGTAATTTCGAACCTACCTTTTCTATATATTTTGCCAGAGGTTTACCTTTTGTCACGCTCAAGAGTATTTCAATTTCTCAAGGAAGCTCAACAGCTTGAGAAATTGCGGAAAACCGTCAATCTTGTCAATCTAGGTCGAGTTATCGAATTTGCTGGACAAGTGAAGCTTGTGGAACAAAGCGTTCAAAAGGCATGCGCTCCCAACTTAACTGAAGTTTCTAATTCTTCTACTTGTGCAAATCGTTCCTCTGCGGAAGTCCGTTCCATGGCATATTTGGATCTCAGTACAAATTCTTGTATTATTTCTAAAGGCGCTGGGGCATTGGCCATTGCCCTCAATTCCGCTGTTAATGGAAGTGCTTTTTTTAGTCTGATTCCCAAAAAGGTTACTATCCCATTGGATCAAAAACTTGCTGATACATCAGCATTGATTCAACCATCAACCTCCGCCACCATTGCGACGGTCCCAAGATCACATGCATTGGTTCCTGCGAAATCTCGTGCACTGGTGCCGGTAGAAAAACCTCAGGTAATGCCGCCTTCTTTCGATAGAGAACACGAAATTGCCCCTAAGGTATTTAACGATTTTGTTTCAATGCCCAGAGTTAAATCTTCTCAGCCAGAGTCACGGCTTACACATACATTCGGTGCCGAATATGGTGGCTGGTCGGCCAATGGAGTTTTTATTACTGGGGAGATGCGGTCAGAACTCCAAACCATAGAAGAGTTACATTTACCTGAAAAACTCGCAACTCTGCCACGAGACTCTCACATAGTAAGTATTGGTGAAGGAACGGATAGTATGGCATCGGTGTTGGCAAAGTCGTTTCCTAATACTCGAGCGATTGATATTTGGTATGGAAATCAAAAACTTCCAAAGGATCTTGCAGATTTTGTGTCAAAAAATCAAAAGATTCTGATCCCAGGTGATGTTACCAAGCTGCCATTACCAAACGATTCACAGGACCTTGTGTTAGCTCATCAATTGTTTAACAATCTGAAAAGAATGGATACGAAGATGGATGGGTTTAGTGAGATCATTCGTGTGCTTAAACGTGGAGGTGAGGCACGGATTAATTTTCGTGGAGGTGTTAAGCCCGAAATCATTGAGGAATTGAAATCTAATTTTGGAACAAAAACAAACCTGTTGATAGATGATGAGGTTTTGATCATCAAGAAAGTTTCCAACTGACCTCTTAATTCTGAGGTTCACTTACCTCTTGGCTTGTCCTTGCAGGCCGAGTTTTTCAGCAGAATCTATTTACCCTCTAGGAGTTCATTTTGAGTGGTGCTGATCTTCGTTAGGCGCCAATTTTTACCCTTTAAGTTAAATTCAAAATTGCAGAATTGGCTCCAGTTTTTGGTGCATGTGAAGAAAGTAGGGACGGAGAAAGTAGGGACGGAGCCCTCGTGCTCAATCTCTCGCCCCTAGCTTGGCTTATCTTGAAATTCAAAATAAATACCGTCCGAAAAATCGTGACTCGGACGGCATAGCTTTTGATACAGTTTTGCATTCAACCCTAGTAAAGATGAACTCCGCCCCCATTTGATCCAAAAATCAGCAGCTAGTGTCAGTCCCGGGCAAATAATAATCATTTTGTGATCGGACTTGGTAGGGACCTAATGGAGCTACTTTTCGCTTTCATAGGGTAAGAATAAAACCCGAGGCTAGCCCTTTTTGGACACCTGTACAAAAAAAGCTAGCCTTTTCTTGACAGGTGTCCAAAAAAAGCCGATCGTTGGATTATGGAGAGATTTCTCAAAAAACAAATACTCGATGATCTTGATGAAAAAATGGTTTTTTTAGCTGGCCCCCGGCAAGTAGGTAAAACCACTCTGGCCAAGTCCTTATTTAAGCGAAGGCAGTATTTAAACTGGGATGTCGATGAAGATCGCCGATTGATTTTAAAAAAAGAATTCACAAAGTCGGATTTATGGGTGTTTGACGAGATTCACAAATTTAAGACCTGGAGAAACTACCTAAAGGGAATTTACGACAAGCTTGGTAAAGATCAAAAGATTCTTGTAACGGGGAGCGCCCGATTGGATATCCTTCGCAAAGGCGGAGATAGCTTGCAGGGGCGATATCACTTTCTGCGATTGATGCCCCTGACTTTTAAAGAACTCAAGATGAGTAATTTAAAGGATGCTCAAACACTCTTTCATCTATCGGGTTTTCCAGAACCTTTTTTTTCGGGTTCTCAGTCAAAATGCAACCGCTGGTCCCGATCCTATCAGGAAAGAATTGTTCGCCAAGAAGTCGCAAGCAATGAGTTAATTCAAGATTTGGGCAACATGGAAATCCTATTAGGACGATTACCCGATATGGTCGGTGGATCCTTATCTATTAATAATTTGCAAGAGGATATGCAGATTTCGCACAAAACATTATCAAAATGGATTGATGCCTTTGAAAGATTATATACCGTATTTCGATTACCGCCGTTTGGCCCTCCGAAAATTAAGGCCATAAAAAAGGAAAGAAAATTATTTTTTTATGATTGGAATGCGATTTCTGATCTGGGATCCCGGTTTGAAAACTTTGTGGCCCTGCATTTATTAAAATGGATTTATTTTCAGCAAGACGTCGAGGGGCGTCGCATGGAGCTCCGTTATTACAGAGATAAAGCAGGGCGTGAGGTTGATTTTGTTGTTATAGAAAACAACCTTCCCATCCTTTTGGTCGAAGCTAAATTGGCTGATGCCGAGATCTCTCGGGGATTAATTTTCTTAAAACAAAAGTATCCCAAGGCAAGAGCTCTTCAGGTCCATCTTAATGGTAAAAAAGAGTATTTATCAGAGCACCAAGTCGAAGTGGCCTCAGTGGTAAAACTCTTGTCAGAATTAATATGATTGATCGGTCCTTCCCAGGCCCGATCTCTACTCAGTAGATTTTATTGACCCTCAAAGAGTTCATTTTGAGTGGTGCTGATCTTCGTCAGGCGCCAATTTTTACCCTTTAAGTTAAATTCAAAATTGCAGAATTGGCTCGTAAGCACGGCGTAGACTGCGTTCTTTAGAGATCGAAAAAAGTCTGGCAACCTCCGAAGGCAGGAGGTGTTTGTGAATAAAGCACGATTTTTAGAAAAACTGGTAATGATGCAAGAGGAGCTTAGGCGCCGGGGAGCTAAGCGCTGGCCTATCGAGGTGCAACTGCGATGCACTCAAATGCTGATAGCAGGTCTCGTAACCGGTCCAGAACTGGCTCAGACCATGAAGGTTGGAATTCAGACCATTTATGCCTGGAAAAAGAAATATGGCCAGAGCGGGTTTAAAGCACTCCGTGTGGTCTCATCAACTCGCTCTCTTGGCATGGAATCAATTTCGCCGACGATTATGGTAAATGGTTTTGAGGTTCAGTTGGGCTCTTTATCAATTAATCAATTGAAATCCGTCTTGGAGGGTTTGCGATGATTAACATTGATCGTGAGATAAAGGTCTTTTTGTATGAGGGCAGTATCGATATGCGTTCGGGATTTGAGCGTTTAAGTT
>JBILOD010000299.1:0-5379 GCA_044374645.1 Pseudobdellovibrionaceae bacterium
GCCAAAATTCGGAAAACTCCATAATCTCATCCAAAGTATGTAAACGCGGAACAAGCTCTTCGAGTAAACTATCGGGATCCTGAGGAAGTGCTTCAACAATAAAGGCCTCTTGCACTTCGGCGACACTGGGGTTATTGGCCAACAACAAAGATTTAATAGTCCTAGTTGGCCGCTTTTCCCACAGAATTTGAAACTGACTCTGATACTCTCTCTGCCAGGCAGTCTTCTTGTTTTGCATTACCTTCATCACCTTCAGAATATCAGCTGTGGATAATTCGAATTTCAAAAACCTCTCCAAAAGGAGAATGCTTCCTTCCAACGAAGAGTCTCGCTCGAGAATCATCACGACCTGTTCTTTTGTTAAACTCTCGAGAAAGCGGTTGTCCTGCTCCGACGGTTTTACAAACTTCGCCCTTAAGGCCAACCGCAATCGATGGAGGATACCCTCGTCATCCTTAGAAATTCCCTCGGAACTCAACAAAATCGAATAGTAACCTTGGAGGTCGAGTTGCAAATTCTCAGGAATGAGTGTCAATATGGCACGATTGTGAACAATCACATATTGAACATCTTCCACATAATCGAAGTCTATGCCTCGAACAGCTTTAGGGTGCATTTTGAATCGAATAGTAAACCCAGTACCCCGGAAGCCGGAGTTGTGGCCCACCTTTACATAGAAACCGTCTCCGTGCGCCGCCCCTTCTCCGAGACCATTCTTCCTGGAGATAAAAACATTTGGTAATCCTTTGTGGGATCGGGTGATGGCTTCATAAACAAGAAATGAGGTGGTTTCATGAGCCACCTCTGTGATTTTGAGATCAGCAGCAGTTACAACGGGCCCACTGTTTTCAACTTTTTGACCGATCGGTTTGGTCAATAACGGTTGTTTGTTTAACCACCAATTGATCGAACCAATAGTGGTGTCGGGATCAATTTTTTTAAGCTTATCCATGAGTTGAAAATTCATCAGAGTCTCTGTGGCATACTCCACATCCATCGCATTCTGGAGCAATTTCGGAATATTATTCTTGAACCAGGCCATTAAATAGGAATTGTTTCTGTAGTCATCAGGTTTGAATTCTTCGATAATTTTCTTAATGACGCCCTCTTCTTCGGGCCTCGGTTCAACATCCAATTGAAATATCTTTATAAAATAACGAATGACTGAAAGGATCGGAGGATTTCGCCCCGCTTTATAGAATTGAGTCGTTTCATGGAGGGGGGAAAAATAAAAATGAATCTTACTTTCTAATACATCCTTAAGAAAGTTCGAATTTTCTAGATTCTCCCACTGTCTTAAATCTCTCACAACGGATTCAGGGGCGGCACCTTCCGTAAGGTCGATCATTCCGACAGACTGGGAATCCGTATGCTGGTTCAAAAAATCGGTATTGTTCAACAGAGCAATCTTGGTGCCACGCGTTTCTTTCAGAGAGCGAACCTCCCACGAGCTTTTGCTTCCTTTCGAACCTTGCAAATACGGAAACTCTTTTGATAGCTCCGACTGAAGTAAATCAATGACCTCACCAGGTCCATCGACCACGATATCCAGGTCTTGAGTGGAACGATAAATGTTGATGTAGCGATAGTCGAACCGATCCGGCAGAAACCGGGAATCGCCCTGTTCCTGCATGATATGCCATTTGACATAATGGGCAAATGCCGCCGCCGTACCACCAAACAAATACACTTTAACATTATGTTTACCTGCGAACTCCCGCAAATACCTGAATTCATCGACTCGATAAAGTCGTTCGACCAGAGCCTGCTGATACTCGCGCACTCCAATGGATGGCCCTGAAGCCTTTGCCGTTGTCGCACCATTGAAGGTCGTTCCAGAAAATGCGGGCCTACTTGCGATTTGCATCGCAAATAGCAGTACAATTACCCAAAAGGATGTTCGTTGACTGGCACTAAATACCACACCATCTCCTAATCCCAAGTGGCTCAAACGATCACATTCATTTCTAACTGCAATCGGCAGACTCAATTTTCTATTCGATTAGAACTCCGAAGTCCCTGGGGTCCTTATATTTAAGCCCCAGAAAGGAGGAGCAAGATCCGCGCCTGATGCTGGCCATCTCTCTTTGCGCTGAAAATCCAGATACTTATCGAATCAAAGTGCCTTTGCCCCCCAACTCCTATGCGTGTGGAACTTATCGACAAAATCCCAGAGCCGGCATTTCTGAAAATGAACCCTTGTTATTATTCATAAATAATCACCCAAAGCTTTGTTCGCTTTTATAAATAATTATTATTTTGATTTGATGACCATGGAAATTTGTTTTTCGATTATGGGTGAACCATTCAGTAGGAGTCTCCCATGTTCAAGTCAAAGACAGGCACTCTCGGCATAATAGTGGTACTTCTGCAGGTCCCGACCTGGGCCAGGGTCTCACCCAACCCCCTACTAGGACTTCCTGTTACACCGCTTCCAATTGACAACCCAATGTCTCCCGAAAAAATCCAACTGGGCGAAAAAATCTTTAATGATAAGCGGTTTAGCTCAACCGGAGAGGTGTCCTGTGCCAGTTGCCACGACCCCAGAAAAGCCTTTGGCGACCAACTCAGGGTCGCAGAAGGAGTGCAACAACTGCGCGGAACTCGTAACAGTCCAACGATCCTCAATTCAGCTTATAGCCTCACCCAATTTTGGGATGGGCGCTCGCCCTCGCTTGAAGAACAGGCTCTCCATCCCTTCGTCAATCCCGTCGAGATGGGTCTCGCCAACCACGAACCCATTTTGGAAACTATTCGAGGAGATGCAAACTATCGAAAGGACTTTCAAAAGGTGTTTGGATTCGAAGCTGATCGAGTGCAAATGAAACAAGTGACGATGGCCATTGCCGCCTTTGAAAGAACATTGGTGGATGGAAACAGTCGCTTCGATCGCTGGCGTTTCAATCAAGAAAACACCTTAACGGAAGAAGAGATTCGCGGGTTCAATGTTTTTACCAACCAAGGCCGCTGCTCTTCTTGCCATCTTATTGAAGCAACAACGGCCGTGTTCACCGATCAAAAGTTCAGTAATATCGGGGTCGGTATAAATAAGGTTAACTTAGATGATCTTCAGCGGATCAGTGAGGAATTCTTGCGGGCCAATTATAATCATGAAGAGGTGGACAAAAAGGTTTTGTCTGACCCTCTTACCTCAGAGCTTGGGCGCTTTGTGGTCACTCGCAGCCTTTCAGACATTGGGGGATTCAAAACTCCCACCCTCCGGAACATTGCACTCACAGCTCCCTACATGCATGACGGCAGCATGAATACACTCGAAGAAGTTGTAGAACACTACAACCGAGGGGGAGCAAGTTCTGACTCTGAAACCATTAATCCCTTCTTGAGCGGAGGCATTCGTCCTCTCAAACTCACTCTTCAAGAAAAATCAGACTTGGTCGCTTTCATGAAGGCCCTGACCAGTGCCAAACACGAAACACATAGGACTAGGAGGTTCAAATGAATAACCCGAGCCCGTTAATCAAACGTCGCGACTTCACCAAGGCTGGCCTCGCATTCGGAGCCATGACAGTGTTTCCATTAAGCCTTGTCAGATTGGCTTTCGCCGATGAAGAAAAAGATTTCACCTTTGCGTATATTTCAGATTCACACATTCAGCACATCCAAGGATCCCAATTTGTCCGTAACTGGGACCAAGGATTAAAACGAGCGATTGCGGAAACCAATTTTCTCGCACCGAAACCAGATTTTGTTATCTATGGTGGCGATCTCGCCCACCTTGGTACCAAAGCAGAATTGGACCATGGCGCTGAAATGCTTTCAGCCCTCAAGTACAAAATCTATCCTGTAATGGGGGAGCATGATTACTATTTGGATTTAGGTGTTTATTGGGAGAAGCTCTTTGGCCCACAGTATTACAGTTTTGATCACAAAGGCGTTCACTTTATAATCCTCAATAGCATTCTCACCTACGACGAATGGACCCATCATCGCTGGCCCACACCGGAACAACGCATGCAAGAGATGGCGGGCCTTGATAATCCCAATGGGTCTCCGTTTATGGTGGGCGAACCACAGCGTGCGTGGTTGAAATCAGACCTCACCAAAGTGAGTTTGCAAACACCTATTATCGTACTCTCGCATTCGCCTTTGCAGAAGATCTTTAAAAACTGGAATTTTTGGACAGAAGACGCCGACGAGGTTCAGGCTCTCTTACAACCTTTTGAAAAAGTAAATGTCATTTATGGACATGTACATCAAATTCAATATCAACAAATCGGGAACATCTCATTCAATTCTGTGATGGCCACAGCATGGCCGTGGCCCTACCCCCAATCCTACGCACTCGCTGAAAACCAATTGCCCGTGTTGACAGTACCAATGAATCGAGCCAATCCCTTTAATGAGCGCGATGGCACCGGGTGGCAATTCATCGATGTCAATTCCGGACGACTGACAACACACTACTTGTTGCCTGAGAACTCCAATCGGATCGTTGCCTTCAATCCGGCCACACAACGACCGGAGGATCGCTCCTTTCAGGAGCCTCAACTGCGAATCTCCCCCCAAGAACATTACTAATGCTGTGACAGAAAACAATTTAGAAAAGGAGTCCTGTTATGAAATTCATATTAATCACACTCGCAATGCTGACCACCAATGCCTTTACCATGGCCGATGAATTTAGAAGAGAAGATTTAATTCGATGGCAACAAGAATTCGATCAAGCCGCCAAGTTTGGACGTGAGCTTTGGACGAATGCAGCACCCACCAAACTTGGCACAAATGGTGTCTCTTGTGCCCAATGCCATCCGAACGGATCAAACACTCACCCCGAAACCTACCCAAAATTTCAAACGCATCTGAGCAAAGTCACCACCATTTGGGAAATGATCAATTGGTGCATCAAGAATCCTTTGGAGGGCAAAGTACTTGCCCCTGATTCCAAAGAAATTATTGCTCTTCAGGCCTATATCGCCTCCGAGCGCAAAGGCGTGGCACTCGCCCCTGGAAAACATTAGCGACGTTGTAGGCTCTCTAAAAAAGGAAGCAAATAATTATATGTTGGTACTTCTAGAATTTCATTGATGGGAACGCGATAGCTCTCCCAGGGCTCGACAGGTTTTATACCATAAAAGCTGAGGTAGTAGCCTCCAAATTTATTTTGGATGAACTGAGTATCAGTTCTTTTCGCATTTGGAATGAACATCGCGTACATATAATCGACAATGTGGAGTACACTTGGATTATTTAGATAATCAAAGTCGAAGACATAACCATCGGCCACCACAAAAGCATGATAGTACCAATTAGTGTCTCCGGCCTCGCGTTGAGGACTCCCTCTTTGGGCGCCTCGGTCGATGTAACGACCCTGCTCTCTGGCTTGGAGCGCAGCGACCATTCCAAAGGTGTCCCCCCCTT
>JBILOD010000008.1:0-21610 GCA_044374645.1 Pseudobdellovibrionaceae bacterium
GCACATGGGGATATAGCTCAGCTGGGAGAGCGCTTGCATGGCATGCAAGAGGTCGTCGGTTCGATCCCGATTATCTCCACCAATTTTAAATTACCCAAACTCGCGGATAAGCCGCATCAATCGTACTGAATTCTGATTCTGAACCTGAAAAAACAAATTCTATTTTTCCCATGGGATGCAAAATTCTGGGAGGCATACTTGCGCCCAAAATTTGGCGACTTTTTGCGATCACTTCCTTCGTGGTGAGTGGACTTACGCTACCCGTACTCACCGGCTGGGCGCAACGATCCCTTTAAGTCGGATGAGACTTCATGGTTATATAGCAAAATGTCTGGCTGAGCTTGCACTTTGGGTGAAAGCCGCGGTTCAAACCCTTTCACATCCCAATTATAAAGTTCTGCCAAAACGGAGTCCCTAAGATTAGGTTTTCTATCAAGCACCAAGCCTTTTTGCGAATAAAACGTTTTGCCAGTTCGCTTCTGAATCTTTAAGTTTCCAAATAAATCCATCCAAAACATAATGGGTAGCCTGGGGTAATGTTAGCAATGGTACCAGCCAGCTAAGAGTGTCCTTGGCAGTGATTTCAGGTAGGCGGCCCAACACTCCAAAAGCTTCAAGATGCTCTCGCCATACAAGGCCTGCCCATAGGCCCTCTTCGAGAAAACCAAAAAGCAAAAGCACAGCAAGAAATAATGGGATCGAGATTTTAGAGAAAAACATCTTATACGGAAATTTTCCTAAAATTAAAGGGCAATCTGGTTTGTCTTTTTGTCTTTCACCATAGAGCCAAACCAATGCCATATATGGAATACCATGAGAGACCACATTGGTAATTGTAAAAGTCATGTCGCCATTAAAATGAACGATGCCCACATACCAAGAAATTGCAGTACCCAGCACAATTGCATTTTTAGGAATATTGAAAGGCCTATTGTTTTTGGCATTTATAATTTCATTCACAAAATACCAAACTAAAACCACCAAATAAAGAAATCCAAAAATCTGACTGAAGACTGCTGGCAATCCCACAATAAAATCGTCATCGATAAACCAATGAAAATTTCTCGGCTGGTGGCTATGCCAATAAATAATTGGATAGAGCGCGGCCAGGTAAACAACCAACGCCGAAAGCCAACGATCTTTTTTGCTAGAATCCTCACCACGACAGTAAAGTCGCAAAAACCCATATTGTTGTCTGATAAAGTGAAATACAGCCACATAGGTCAACACTCGCCAAAAAAGCATATTGTTGACCGAGTACAGTCCAACCCCAATCAGCCAAACGACGACAGGGATCAAAGTTAGCATGGACTTGTTTTCATTTAGTTCATTGGAATTAAAATAAGTTCGAAATAAAGTGCTGTACACATGGGAGACATCAATCCCCAGAATAAAAATCAACCATGCCCAAAATGGGACACCTGTTGTGTTCCCCAAAACATCTGCAAAAATAAATGCGATAAAAGCCGATATTAACGAGGGAAGCAAAATAAAAGTTAAATCAAACCTAGGACTTTTAAGCCAAGGCTTGCTCATTAGCATATTCATGAATGAGCCTTTCGCAAAATTCTTTTTGCAGCTTCGACACCTCGATACTGAGCCTCTTCAAAAATTGAAATGCCACTCATATCTGAATGGGCAAATTCAATCGAATGAAAAGGTTTAACAAAGTCTTTTCTTTTTTTATTCCAAAGATAGTCAATGCCAGGGCTAACCATTCCATGACCCCAAATCCAGACATCTACATTTGAAATAGTCTGCGAAATACCTGGGTGCATTCTTTCAAGGTCAGGAATGATAATATCGAGCCAATCATGATAGTTCTTTTCATAAGCGGCTATTCGCTCCTCTTTTGGCGATTTCTCGTCGAGGGGCAAATAGTAGGTAATCACAGTTTCATTTCGATTAAATTTTAAATCCTGATGAGTCGCTACTATGTAGCCCAACGATTTACTGTAAAAACTAACATTATCCCACGATAATGGGGCTCCATGTGACTCAGGTTTTTGCTTGAGCGAAATATTGGCGATGGCCCAAGGGGCATATTCAAGTGTCACTTCGCTTTTATAACCTGTGATGACTTTGCTGGCTGCAAACCTGGGCCCGCAATATATGACATTTTTAGCAAGATAACGAGTGCATGAGTTATCGTGAGTATTCAGGACATCGACTTTATTTTCGCCATCTACATTTTCAATTGAAAATACCAGAGAATTGCTTTGAACATGGTCACCAACAAGGCTTTTAAACTTTGAAACAAGAAACCCATTGCCTTCGGGCCAAGTCACCACAGACTGAGAGTCTGCATTGGCGCCAAGCCCAGCTCTTGAAGCGAAATAATGCAGTCCTGCCCATGCTGAGACCTGACCATGGGGCATCCCATAATCATCTCGACAGCAATAGTTTACATACCAATTGAGATACCTTGAGGTCCATCCTTTGCCAGTCATGAATTCGGCCATTGATATTTTATCTAATTTTAAAAATTCTGGATCCTGGGAACTTAAATCAATGGGAATACTGAAAATAAATTTCTTATCTGCACCTTTTTTATTTTTTAGACTTTCAATAAAGGCAAAAAACTCATCATATTGCTTTTTGTCTTCGTTCTGAATGCCATGTTGAGGAACCAGCCCATCCTGCCAATCACCTTGAAAAAATAATCTCTCATGAGGATCGGCGCAAAGAAAATACTCATTAAAAACTGGCAGACCCTTTTCATAGCCTTGAATAATTCCTATCTCTTCGAAAAACTCACGAACATAGTGGGCCTCTGGACGAGGCAATGGTACATAGTGGGCTCCCCAAGGGTATTTGCTAATGGTATTTGAGCCACTTGTCGAGTTGCCACCGACATCCGAATCCATTTCTAAAAGTAAATAGTCTTTAAAACCATTTTTTTTAAACCACCATGCTGCTGACAAACCAGAAATGCCACCACCAACAATCACTGTGTCGATGATCTTTGTTTGGGTTGGGCTCGCAGTCACCCCAGTTCTTAGCAGATGTCCAACCTTTGAATTGGCTCCGACAATTCCGCCTGAAAATGAATATTTTTTTGATTGAGATATGTTCAGAAACTTAGTGGACATAGTCTGCCCACTCCTCCTCAAAAAATCTCACCAAAATTTGATTATTGAGCTTATTAACCTCATGAGAGGCTACGATCATGTCTTGAGGAAAAACCAAAAGAGTTTTTGCGACATCTGGATTTAAAAACCTAAGGCCATCGGGATATTTTTCTGGCACTTTAAAATCATGATTAGAAATTAAAATATAGCCCCAATCACCAAAGGCAGGGACATAAACATGATAGGGTGTTGTTTTGAATCCCACTGATTTGAGTGTGCTATTCACGCACCAAAATGATTTTTTAGCGACATAAGGCGAGGTGCTCTGAATAACACCGACCCCAGATTCGGCCAAAGCCGATTTCATCAGGCGATAAAACGAATTGGTATAGAGCTTTCCAACTGAAAAATTGCTGGGGTCAGGAAAATCGACAGCGATAAAATCAAATTTCTCGGTATTATTTTTTAACCAAAGAAAGGCATCCTCATTAACGATCTTAACCTTGGATGAACTAAATGAATTCAAATTCAATTTTGTTAAGGCTTCATTCGTTTTAAAAAGATCGGTCATTTCAGAATCAAGGTCGACTAAAATGACCTCTTCCACTGATGGATATTTTAAAATTTCTCGAACAGCTAAACCATCACCACCGCCAAGAACCAAAATTTTTTTTGGCTCGACAAGTGAGGCCAATCCCATATGGATTAAAGCTTCGTGATAGCGATACTCGTCTTTCGAGCTGAACTGAAGATTGCCATTCAAAAACAAACGAAAATCATCATTCGACTTGGTTAAAATTATTCGCTGATAGCGAGAAGATTTTGAATATATAACTTGGTCTTGATAACTGGCAGCCTCAGAAAAGCTGACGATTCGATCTGAATAAATAAACCCAAGAACAAGCGAGATCAAAACCGCAAAAGCCGATCCTTTCATCAATCTGACCCAAGGGATTTCATCTTTAAAAAGATATAAGGTCCATATCGCCACTAACACATTGAAAATACCAAACAGGAATGCCGACCGAACAAGGCCCAAATGAGGAACTAGATAGAGTGGAAAAAGCAATGAGGCAAGAAGTGCTCCAATATAATCAAAAGTAAAAACCTTTGAAACTAAGTCTTTAAATTCAAAATGCGACTGCATGATTCGCATAAGAATTGGGATTTCAAAACCAACTAATGTCCCAGTGATAGAGACCAATCCATAGAGTAGAATTCGAAACGAGGTGATGTACTCAAAAGAAACAAATAAAATGGCAGCAGAAAACCCACCGACAAGGCCGATCAGCAACTCGACCTGAACGAATTTGCCAATCAAATTTTTATTAACATACTTCGAGAAAAATGAGCCAATCCCCATTGAGAAAAGATAGACTCCGATAATAGTCGAGAATTGAGTGACTGAATCGCCGAGCAAATAGCTGGCTAGGGCTCCAGCGATTAGCTCATAAACCAAACCACAAGTGGCAATAACAAAAACAGAGAATAAAAGTACATACGACATTGCTGTTAAAAACTAGCCATGTATCGCTGCTGCGATTATCTGTGCAATTGCCAATGTAAATGCAGAAGTGGTGATTGCCAAAGCGATATTTTGTTCTTCCACAATTTCTTTCCAGAGATTGCCTGGGGTCAATTTATCAAAAATGATAAAAGAAAAAGAGAGCACCACAATCCCAATCACTGAAAACACCAGCGATGCGATAATGTACTTCATGCTTATTAGTTGCTGTAATGAATCGACCATCTTAGATTCCTCCTGTTTTATTTATGATATGCACTATGCCCATGAGGCCCCCATTTTCCTGACTTTACCGAATCTGCCACAGTCCAACCATTGTAGTTGGCATAGGCAAAGATCAAACAAATGGCAGTCCCATAAACAATAAAAGTCTTTTTCATTAGTTTTCCTCCTGGTGCTGATAATAGGGAGAAAAATCGCTCTGTGACCAACGGCTCATTTCAAAGCTACGATTTCGCCACAAAACGAGAATTGGAAAGAATGAAATTAAAAATAAGGCCCAAAGAAAATTGGACCAGGTCGTGACATCTCTATTAACAACGACATATAAAGTTAAACTTGAAGCATTCGCAGAATTATTAGGAACCTGAACCCCATTATTATAAAAGACATCCCGAGTAACTATACCCTTCGGGTCGTACCATTTTACATTTCCATTGAGCTGACCATTCAGGTGAATACCAGTTTGCAGAACAGATCCATCCTCTGAATAGATGGTATATTTTCCATTTTTCTCACCATTTCGATAGGCGATCTCTTTGTTTAACTGGCCATTTTCAAAATAATATTTTGCGATACCTTCGATTTTTTCATTTAAAACCGGCTCGACCGCTTTCAGTTTGCCATTTTTCCAGTAGCTGTTTTTTGCAACTGCATTTTCTGGAGTCACAACATCCACCGATATTGTTGGGTTCAGAATTGGTAGTGCTGGGCCAGAGGCTTCAATATTTAGATGATACTTCCCAGAGGGGATAGAGGATAGAATCAAAGATGAATACTGGCTACCTTGACTCCATGAACCATCACTATCATAGCCAGAATAATATTCGATACCTTGTTCAAAATCTTCACTTTCACCATTATCGTCGTTCACTAAATTGCTTTGCACCTCAACCCAATTGTTTTGGACATCAGCTGAAACCGAAACTTCAAGATTGGACATGCCATGACCAAGTTCAAATTGTGGCGATACCTTCAGTTTTTCAGTGTCACTTGAGCTGTAAGTGAATTGACCCGAATAAACAGTCTCATTTTTCGAAAGAACCATCGATCCGAACTGAATCAAAAACAGAATTCCTAAAAACACTCCCCAATATTTTCCTGCATAGTTTGCAGTTTCAGTAACAGTGGATAGCTGATTTGGAGCAACACCTGACTGAAGTGGCATTGGCTTTGTAATTTGAAATGCAGATTTAACTTCGCTATCATTGACATATTCACCTAATGACCAAATGATCTCATTCTTATTTTTCTCCGAAGATAGAATCTCTGGAGGCGAGACATAATCTTCAACTTCAACAGTCTCACCTTGCTTAACCTGCCAATAAAATTCACCAATGACATAGATAACTTTCGCGGAACCCCTATGGAACAAGTAGTAATCTTTATTGAGGTAAGTGGCCTTCCTTCTGCCAAGATTATCTTCGACAGGTTTTGTCTTTGTCGTGATGACATAATTCCAATGGCCATCAAATTCAGTCAGCCAACGAAAACCCTTTATCGGATTAAAAAGTAAATACTCGCTCCAAATATAAACCGAAGAGCCATCGGATCTTTCGACATAGCCAATAACTTCCCACACGATGCCACGAAATTTGCCTCGCTGGCCTAGTGGGATAACTTGATCTCGTTTCCCTTTTTTTGAAGCCTTTTCGAGAACTTTATAATTTTCATTGAATGAATCAATGATGGCAGCACAAGATCCGCAGACAGCAGTGACAGACTGGCCAGCTGCACGAAGAACAACTCCAGCCCCACAAGATGGGCAATTGAAAACCTTAACAGATGCAGGCTTTAGCTCAGTTGTAGATTTTAATTCATCACCAGCCATCTATTTTCCTTAAATTCATAAATTCTAAATTATCAAAATCGATATATTTTCCAAAAAATAATCGATCCCCATCACTAGAGTAGTCGATATTGCCAAAGTTATCATTCGAGCCAGCCAAATCCACACTTGTTGATTTTCGGCCCTTCAAACTTTTTACTGGCAATTCTCCCTGACTGCCTACACAAGCCACTTCATGAATATCGTCGATGGTGTACTGCGATCCATTGATTTGAATGGGTTCAGCGATTTTCAATCTTGATAGCTCTGGGATTTTTACATTTGCAATCAATTGAAAACTTACCATGTAAAACCCTTGAGCATCGGCAAGCCAACCATCCTTGCCACTATCAAAATGCAAATACCATTCATTCCAAGATCCACTTTCCCAGCCAATTCTTTGTCGGCCTACCACTTCAAATTTTGAACCTTCAAAAATACCAGTAGTTCCAATTTGCAGCGGACTCATGTCCTGAGGCATCTCGGTCATTTTGCCCAGGCTTTCGATATTCATATCGTGCCTAACAAGAGTTGAGCTGCAAAACGAACAAACCCCAAAGACTGAAGCTCTGGACTTAAATAAAACTTCAGCTCCACAAGCAGGACATGAAAGCTTCATTGTCTAAGTAACCTTTTTCAGTAGCTCAGCTTTTTTAGCTTCAAATTCTTGCTGGCTAATCACACCATTTTTCATCATGCCATGGAGCTTATTGATGGCCTCCATTGGGTCTTCAGTCTTCGTTCTTGATCCAGTCATTCCAGCCATCGCTTGGCTCATGGCCATGCCCACACCCAGTCCTGCACCAGCTCCAGCCGCTCCACTTTCATTTTTCGCAGCAATAGAAATGCTGTCGGCAGCTTGAAATTGAGCATAATTTTTTAAATCACCGACCATTTTCATTGAGGCCATCTTATCCAGATGACCTTGAAGCTCTTCAGGTAACGAAACACTTTGCACAAAAAAGGATTCTAAGCTCAATCCATAGCCCGAAAACAAATCAACCAATGCACTCTTGAGTGTATTTGAAAACTCCATCTGATTTGCAGCCATATCAATAAAATTGACTTCGAGTTTCCCCATGAAAGTGGCCAAGTGAGTGAGGATGGCTGAGCGGAGCTGACCCTCTAGCTCTTGAGTCGTAAAAACATCTTTGGTCCCACTGACTTTGGTAAAAAATGTTTTTGGATTTTTTAATTTGTATGAGTAGGTGCCATGAGCCCGGACTCTCAATGGACCGAACTGTTTATCCTTGAGGACAACAGCATTGGGTGTACCCCATCGTTGATCAAGTTGCTCACGAGTCGAGAAAAAATAAAGGTCAGATTTGAAGGGCGATTGAAACCCCTTGTCCCAATTTCTAAGATTCGTCAGCACTGGCAAACTGTTCGTCGCAATGGTGTGCATTCCAGATTCAAAAAGATCAGCGATTTGGCCTTCATTGACGAAGAGTGCCAATTGGGTGTCCCGAACTGTTAATTGTGCGCCGTTCTGTATTTCTCGGTCTGTCATAGGGAACCGATAGGATAAAACTCCCTGCGAATCCTCATTCCATTCGATGACATCAATAAATTGCTTTTTAAAAAGATCAAAAAGACCCACGAAGTCACCCCTTTTCTTGCTCAGCTAACTTTAAGTAGATATTATGATAGTTAGAAATCTGTATTCAAGCTAGCCCAAAGATTGCACACCTAGGGTTTTGCAGTGTGTTGATCGGCCTGCTTGATGGGATTTTATGGAGAAAGATGACCGATCCAAAGCTGCCAGTCGCAAAAAAAGAGAACCTGCCTGAAGGCATTCAGTCTTCGGCAATGGAAACGATTAAAAGCATTCGAATTAATCGAGCTTTGTTGGTTGTGGGCCTTGTAGCTTCGGCAAGTGCTGTCGGTGTTTTCGTTCTAACCCAATATACAATCTTGTCGGCATTTCTTGCAATTTCTGGGGCAGTCTTTTTTGGAGCAAGACAGCTGGTCAAAAAATCATTGGCTTTAACTTCGAATACCAACCAACTTCTACTGGGCTCAACCCTGCACAAGCTAGAGCAAATTAAAAAACAAGTCAGCAAATGCAAATTTTTAGAAAATGTCGAGACCGAAGGGACACAGGCTGCCAACCAAGCCGATTTACTTTTGCAGCAATACAAAAGTTTAAAAAATATTCTCACACAAAAATTTGATCCCTCCGAAATCACTTTCGGTCGCTACTTGAGCAGCATTGACACATCCTGCTTATCCATTGGTGAAAACCTCGTACATACAAAAAGTATCTTGGAGAATCTAAATTTGGTCAGCAAAAGCAATTTCGACCAAGCCCAAGAACAAAAGAAACAAGTTTTGCTTCTACTTAATTCCACTGATGAGGCCTTGCAGCAGCTTGCGACGCTTTTTAATTCAGTAAATGAAATTAACACGAAAGAAAAACACCGAGATCAACTTGAACAATCAATGCAGCAAATTAGAGAACTGGCTGATAGAGCCAAAATATACTCTAAGCATTGAGGGGAGAAACTATGTCGACAAAAGAAACTTTAACTCTTGAAAAAGAGAAATTAAAAATTCCAACTATAACTGACATTAAAAGCGAACTTTCTATTTCTACCCCTTCAGAAATTCAGCTCACAAATGCGGATGAGAAAAATATCGATGGCAAAGCCACTGAATTTGTCGATAAGTTGTTAAACTTTACTTCTGACGATATAGACCAACAGCAGGCTAAAAAGAATTCAGTCGAGCAGATGGGCTTTGAAATTCAGAAACGTGCCGCAAAACAAAGCGAAATGCTTCGTCAACCAGTAAAAAATCTTTCGCAAAAAGCTGATGATGGGGGCGATGTTGCCAATGCTCTGATCAATTTAAAAGTTAAGGTCGAAGAACTAGATCCTGCTAATTTCAATTTTGAACCAGGATGGTTTTCAAGAGCGTTAGGCCAAATTCCTGGCATTGGAACTCCGATAAAAAGATATTTTTCCAAATTCGAATCAGCACAAACAGTTATCAGTGCCATTACTGGTTCCCTAGAAAATGGCAGAGACCAACTGCTAAGAGACAACCTGACACTGCAAGAAGACCAAAAGCAAATGCGAGAGGTTTCAAAAAAACTTGAGCAGGCAATAAAACTTGGCCAGCTCATGGATACAAAAATTCAATATAAATTGGATCGTGAAATTCCAACAGATGATCCTAAAAGTCGCTTTGTGGCCGAGGAACTTTTGTTCCCACTAAGACAACGAATCATTGATCTTCAACAACAGCTTGCAGTGAGTCAGCAAGGTGTCATCGCCACTGAAATCATTATGAGAAATAACAAAGAGCTATCCAGAGGGGTCAATCGTGCCCTCAATGTCACGGTGACAGCTCTTGAAACTGCTGCAACTGTGGCCATGGCACTGGCAAGCCAAAAAATTGTTTTAGACAAAGTAAATTCAGTTAGCAAAATCACCTCGGATTTAATTGCGGGGACCGCTGCCAGACTTAAAACTCAAGGCACTCAAATTCACAAGCAGGCCTCGTCTGCACAGCTTGATCTAAATTCTTTGAAGTCTGCTTTTGCAGATTTAAAAATTGCGATGGAAGATGTTTCGACATTTAGACTTAATGCATTGCCACAAATGGCTAATACAATTTTAGAATTGGACAAAATTTCAGGTGATGCCGAAAGGACCATTGCTAGAATGGAAGAGGGCAACAAAGCCAAGCCCCAAATAAAATTGGAAATTGATTAAGCAGCTTTTCGCTCTCATAATGATGATGCCCACCGGCCAGCCGTTGAAGTTACCTGCGCCAGGGGTGGCAAGGTGGTTCATATTTGCCGGAGCTGTTGGCGCAATCAGAAGAACTATCGCCAGACTCCAGCTAGCCGAGAGACTCATAAAGCGCATCAAAAGTCCTAACGGGCTTAAAAAAAATATTTCGAGATTGAGCCCACTACAAAAGAAGAAATAGTTCATGCCAAACCCGTTGTGAGATCTATGTGCTGCCACGCTTGTGGGACTTTATTGATTTGAATCCCATGCCCTATGACACCGAGGAGATTTTCTGCCGAACCATAAATTCGGACTTCCATCTACAATATGAAACTAACTGCTACAGTGTACCTTGGCCCCTTGGGGGCTCTAACTTTTCGTGTGGTACCGCAAAAAGTGTCACCTCACGCAATTTCAACAGATCTAACTGATTTAAACAAATATTGATTCTTAGGAAGATATTTGCCCATCCCCTGGTTCCTCTGAGTTGATCTTCTTTGCTAAACAAAAATCACTTAGGGGAAACCAGGGGTGAACATCAAGGATTTTGTCTTATCGGCCCTAGGAATGCAATCGCAAGATGTTATTATCGAGGAGGTAGAATACTGCAAGAAGACACTATGGGGAGTACCACTCGGCGCATTTCAATTTACCACGAGTATTTATTTTCGAATCCAAGGTGCATGTGTCCACTGTCGCAGGATGCGCCTGTCCAAGACACATTGGGTCGATCCTGGATTGAAACAGATGACCACAGGCTTTGCTGAGTACTGTGGTCGATGGATGGAAGAGACCAAATGTGCTGCTGTTGAACGAATGACCCAATGCCCAGCCATGAGTCTTTGGCGCCTTGATCAGTAGTGCATGAAAAAGATGAAGAAAGAATTTACACTTCCCACCGATTAGAAACACTCAGGCAACTAAATCAGAACAATCATTGCGGAATGCTCCTCATTGAGTACTTCCACCGAATACTCGATAATTGACTGGTTTGGATATGCCTTTGTCAAAAGTATCGACGCTTGAATCCATTAAAATTCTACTCACTTTAATTAGCAAAGGCCGGGAAAAACAGGGAGATACATCCTGTCTTTTGATAGGCCTCTAATTTGCATGGACAATTTAATGATGACTTTGCTTTTTTCCACCTCGTGTCGTTGACTCAAGGTCCGAATAAACTGGTCATGGACGTTACAATATAGTGTTCAAGAAAATGCATGTGCCTTAAGGAGGTAGAAGTGAAGTTCGGAGATAGTAAAATTCGATTTCTAATGGGTATAGTTTGGCTGATGATCTGCCCGAGCCTCGCTTTGGCGGGTGGCCTATACCGTGCCGCACTCATTTCGGTTCCTCATATCCAGGAAGATAGGTATAATTGGGAAAGTTTGGGTGCAAAGTATGTCGAACTTTTGCAGCATCGATTTAAATATGAAATTGCTAGTGAATTACCCAAAAACCTTGATGAGAGTGAATTGAAAAAAGCAATAACAGCTATAGAGAATTCAATTCCTTCTTTATCTAAGGATACTCAGGTTGAGTTTACGTTTGTGCTCGCAGCTCATGGATCTAAGAATGGGACTTTTGTTCAACGAACCGACACAAGTAATTTGCATCAGAGCTATGGCTCCTTTGCAAAAATAGTAATGAGTGAAGTGGGTTTATGGAGAAAAAAACTCCATTTGAAAAAAAAACCTCATGTTAACTTCATTATAGATACCTGCCATTCAGGCTGCTCAATCGATCAAATTCGCGACTTATCGAAAGGTTCTTCTTCTGAAAAATCTCATGCAGATATCGAAATCAATATATTTACAGCGACAAGTCGGTCACAGATTGCACTACACGATGTTTTGAATCTAAAGCTTGCGGTGGGTCTCAATGATCTTGAGATTCTAAACAAAAATAAAATTCAACTCTGCCCGGAGTGTATTTCAGACCTCGAGAGAGTCATGGCTTTCATCAGTGGGTTTGATTTTTATCATCAATTCAGTTTACATGAGGCTTATGAAAATGTTTTCAGTACAACACATGAATTTGGAGCTAGCTTACTTTGGTCGACATCTGAATTATCGGGAGACCTCGAAACTAAATTATATATCCACACGAAGTCAGCTTTTTGAAGCCATTTCATCGAATGATTTTGCGCAATTTTATGACATTCTGCGGGTGGCAAATAAGGCGGATCGCCCCATACATGAAATTATTGAAGAGTTAAGGTTAATGCCTATTATTGGAATGCGTGCGATGCAGCCCTTTCAGGACTCTATTTCCGAAATTATTGAAATCTTCCTCAGTCTCCTTGAATCTGAGGTCGACACTGTTGATGAAACAAGAAGAGAGCTGATTCATGGATATATTCAGGAACTTACGGAGCATAACAAATGGATACAACAAAATGTTCGAGTCGATGCGAATGAGTGTGCCCAAGCAATCAAGTTTTGATTTTGTTTGCATCAGTTTGCTATTTCAATCAAAGCTTTAGCTGATTGAGTTCCTCAATATCCAAACTAAACGCCTTAGATAAAATCGGAAAGCGACACCAAGTCTTTGGATCGAGACTCTCGGAGTCTAAATGAAACGCAGGAGCAAATCGTTCTCGTTTCCACTGATTTTGCACCCACAGCTTTAGAAATCGAACCACCCAGTCGCGCAGCTGAGCCTTTTGATAGTTTGAAAATTCACTCGTCAGCAAATTAAAGATGTCCATGGGTTTGAGGCGATTAATCAAAAGATGGCGCTCAATAAAGTCGAGCACGGGATAAGGCATCAAATCACTTTCATCTGTTTGTTGAACCTGCAAAGGGCGTAACTCAGCGGTCGGCGGAATTTGATACACGAGTTGCAATTCTGGAATGGGGCCAAGTAAACTGCTTTTATCTTCAGCCTTCCAGCGAATCCATTGACCTAAAAAGGCCTTATCGACTCCGGCGATGGGACTGAGTCCACCGGCGGTGTCACCATCCATCGTTGCATATCCTACGGCCGCTTCAGAACGGTTACTAGTGGCTAAGAGCAAGAGGCCTTTAACGTTGGCGAGCAACCAAATGCCAGGAGCGCGCACTCGGGCCTGAATATTCTGAAGGGCTAAGTCATCTTGGTTCCACTGAAGTGGACGCCCTAGGGTTTTCGCTATGGTGGTTTCAAATTCTGTTTTGATGGATTCAATAGACCATTCGGAGTAGGTGACGCCCAAGGCTTTGGCGAGAGTCTCGGCGGCGCAGCGTGTGTGGGCCGAGCTATTTTGTGTGGATTGGTAAACACAGTGAATAACTGCGCCAATGATATCGGCGACTGAACTGGCGGAGCTGACTTGCCGAATGTGCGAAAGTTTTTGTTTCACGGCGTCCAGCCCTAACTCACTTTCCGCAAGCCTCAGTGCCGAGGCGCAGAGCACTGTGACGACCGAAGAGTCGATGCCTCCGCTCAGAGAAATGGCAAACCCCTGGCTGTAGCTTTTGCGCAAATAATCAAAGAGGGCAAGGCTGACGGCTCGCTGGAATTCTTCATTCTTGGAAGTTATTGGGCGCGAATCACTCGGCCGCGTTGGCAGGGAATCTTGAATCTGCGTCGGGACCATGGTGGATTCCAGCGTAATTCCGCGTAGGGTGCCGGCCTCGAGAGCGGGTCGGAAGCTCGATGTCTGAGTGCGCCGTGTTCGATTGATGTTGATATCAATGACACTGGTGATGAGTTGCACATCAGCAAAACTAAAACGTTCCGCTTCGGTGATCATCTCTCCATGGCTGGCGATCATCAGGCTGCCATCAAAAATGATCCGGCCGGACTCATTGCCCACTAAATTGGAATAAACATAAACACAAGAGAAGGCTCTGGAGCCTTCAAGGACAAAGCGCTTACGCACTTCATTTTTACCAAAAGCAAAATGGCTCGCACTCGGGTTAAAAATAAAATCAATGGACTGTTCGGCAAGGCGGGCACCGGGACGTCTGGCCACCCAAGCCTCCTCACAAATTTCATAACCAAAGCGAATCCCATTCCACTGAAAATAGAAATCGCCCATGGGAACCTCAACTGTGGCTTGCCCTTGGATAATGGTAAAGGTGTCCACGTGAGATTCAGGCCACTCCTTAAACCAGCGATGTTCATAGTGAACACCATCTCCGGCCAGAATTTTCTTGGGAATTAAACCAACCCATTGGCCATCACAGAGCACGGCCACACAATTAAAGAGTGCTCCTTGATGACGGATGGGTAGGCCCACGTTAACAATAAGTCCCTTCGAATGAGGTAAAATCATTTGTAAAGCAAGAAGTGCTTGATCCGTGGTGTCTGGAGCAAAAAAAGCATCCTCACAGCCGTAGCCACTAAGGGCCAATTCAGGCAGAGTGAGTATCTGCACTCGCTGGTCGCGGGCAAGGTGGATGGCATCGAGAATTCTCTGGGTGTTGCCACGCCAATCGAGCGGAGTTTGATTGAGGGCAGCAACGCCAACTTTGATCAATTGCATATATTTATACTATAAAGTGAGTTTGGTCAGGCATTCAAGGACTTTAACCTCTTCATCCCGAACGGGCATGATCGAGAGGCGCTGGCCTTTCTTGAGAACCTCCATGGTTTGTAGACGTGGTTCTTGTCGAAGCTGGTCGAGTGAGATCACGTTGGTAAAATGAGCTTTGTATTCGACCTGTACGCAGAACCAACGTGGGTTTTCCGGAGTTGATTTAGGGTCGTAGTATGGACTCTTTGGGTTCCAACTTGAAGCATCAGGTTGGGCAACGCGGGAAATCACTCCGATTCCTGCAATTCCCGGCGGTGTGGCGTTAGAATGGTAAAATAAAACGGTATCTCCAGGCTTCATATCTTTCGTCATAAAATTTCGAGCCTGGTAGTTGCGAACACCTTCCCATTCCGTACGGCCATCGCGCTTAAGGTCAGAGATGGAGTAGACGTCGGGTTCCGATTTCATAAGCCAATATGCCACAGGGTACCTCGTTACTGTTCGTGCAGTGTGCACGTGTCATTTTTTGGTCGTTGATCTTACATTGCATCCATAAAAAACCGATGCTACAGAGTCTAGCACTTTTTCAGAAATTTATTGATAAATGGGGGTACCAAAGGGATGGAGCGATCGCTGAAGCACGTTTTAGTCATTTTTGGGTTCATTTTATTTTCAATGAAATTGACGTTGGCTGGAGCATTGCCGCTAACGGGAGGGGAAGGATACGGGCAAAGTAAACTTCCCGTGGCACTTGTCTATAAGGGGCCAGGAAGTTGTGTTGAGGATTGTTCAGAATCTGCCGCTGAAATGGCTCGTTTGGCGGGGCTGAATCCGGTATATGTTGGACCAGAAGAAACCCGCGCTGAGATTTTCAATGAGGCGCCGGGTGGGAAATCCAGTAAAGTCTCAAAGACCATGAATAATACATTAAAACAGCTCATTCGAGAGTTTGTTTTTCGTGGGGGCGGCTATGTGGGCTTTTGTGCCGGTGGATTCTATTCTACGGAGTTGATTTCAGAAACGGGCAACCCAGGGCTGGCGATTTTGCCAGGTCAGAACCGTCTGTATGAAGAGGTTCAGAACGATATCGAATTGCTCACTTTGAATTGGTTGGGCGCTCCTCGTAAAGTTTATTGGGAAGGTGGCCCATTCTTTTTACCTCCCGATGGCAAGACTCAATATTTATCCCAGTATCAGGTGTTAGCATTATACCCTAATGGCACTCCTGCGACGGTGTCCTCGCGCTATGGCCAGGGGGCGGTGGTGGTCACTGGTGTACATCCAGAAAGTCCACGCTGGTGGAAGAGCGACGGTGTTCAGTTAAATGATGATGACGGTGATGATTTCGATTTGGCGGTGGACATGATCCAGCGAAGCCTTGTCGGTCAACAATAGTTGTTATTGGCCAGCTCAAAGGTTTAGTGAAATCACCGGTCATCTCAAAAAATTGAGCCCAGAAGAATCTCATTTTGAGGCAAAAAGTAGGATAGTTTAGTGATTCCCTCAAAAGTGATTCACCAAGAATTTGATCAATACACTAATCTAGTTAAACTAGATAAGGGAAGACCTCGTTATTCAATAAAAAAGGGGCGTGAAATGCTGAATCCCATAAGACGGCTTAGCCCCGTGGTATTGAGTGCAATAATGAGTATTTTTGCGTCGATTTTTCTTTTTCAAAATTGCAGTCAGTCCACTTTCACTCCAATTGAGAATTTTTCTGATAGTCGTACCCTCGCTGAATCGAATTCTGATGGGTCAGGCATTCGGATATTAAAACACCCTAAATCTGTGATTGCACAATTTAATCAAACGATCGTTATGGGAATTGTTATTGAAGGGAATCATCCTGAAATTAGTTTTCAATGGTACAAAGATGGAGTTAGACTCGAGTCAGAAACGACGATTGAACTCAATATAGAAAATGTGTCTTTTTTGGATGTTGGAAACTACCATGTTGAAGGTTCGATAGAAGGTAAGGTTGTATTTTCCAGCAAAATAGCTAGAATCGACATTCCCAGTGACTCTAACTTCAGTGCGCCATTTGTCAATTCAGGTTTGGGGAGTGCGGGAGTGATTGCCGGCAACAACCATGAATTAGAGATATTTGCTTCAGGTTCAATGCCACTCTATTTTCAATGGTTCAAAGATGGAAAAATAATCAAGGGTCAAACTCAAGAAAAGCTGTACCTAGATAATGTACAAGTTTCCGATTCTGGAGAGTATACTTGTTTTGTTCAGAATGCTCATTCTGGGGTTATGTCGGCCCCTCTCCGCGTTGAAGTTGATTAGGTCACCGCATAGATCCTTTGGAACTAAAGGTCGGGAAAATGAATCACTCATATTGAGACAGTGGGTCGTTTTATTTTTCGTCGAGACTCGACTCTCAAATTGAGTCTCGGAGGGAACCGTTTTCGTTAAACATGTGAAGTTTACTCGAAAAGGTAGGCTAAATACTCATGGTTCAGTCATAAACTTCCGATGCGCTTAAGGCCAGGTTGGGGGCAAACTCCCAAATGTTACAGACCCCTGTGGTACGTGAGTGTGGTGAAGGAGTGAGGCATGAGCCTTGGGCCGTTTAAATATATAATCAGCGGGGCGATGACGACGCTGATACTTTTAGTGCTTTTTTGGAATTTAAAATCCATTAATTCTGGTTTCGACATCACATTCGCGATTTTCGCTGTGACCATTTTTCTATTGTCCTATCTGTTACACGTTTTGTGGAAGCTGTTTCAAATGAAAAAGGAGCTGGAAAAGCTCAATCAAGAGATGAAAGCGCAACTTCAGAGAGAAGATGAATTGAAACAGATGGTCAAGACCATCAATGACTCCTCCATCATTGCCGTGACTGATCTGAAAGGGCGGATTATAGAGGTTAACGAAAACTTTTCGCGCATCAGTGGTTACTCTCGTGAGGAATTATTGGGGCAGGATCACCGGATTTTAAATTCGGGTTACCATTCTAAGAGTTTTTTTAAGGACTTGTGGCAAACAATTCTTGCGGGAAATACCTGGTCGGGCGAGGTTCGTAACCGCGCCAAGGATGGTTCATTATATTGGGTGCAGACGTTTGTTTCACCCCTCAAGGATAGTTCTGGAAACGTGACCAAGTTCATCTCTGTTCGTTTAGATATTACGAAATCGAAAAAGGATGAAGCCATGATTATGGAGCAACAAGGTAAACTGATTTCATCGTCGCGGTTGGCTTCTCTGGGAGAAATGGCGGGGTCGATTGCCCACGAAATCAATAATCCTCTTGGAATCATCAGCGGCAGGGCGGATCAATTGCTTCGCTATATCAAGGACGGTCGAGGCACCAAAGAATTTGCCGAGGCAAAGTTGGAAAAAATCATTCTCGCGACAGAACGAATTGCTAAGATCATAAGGGGGATGAGAGTCTTTTCTCGCAATGGTGAGGCTGATCCCTTTGAAACCTTTACGGTCAAAGATCTAATTGTCGATGTTCTTGGGCTTTGCCAGCAACGATTTATTGGAAACAATATCAAATTGAATGTGAGAGTTCATACAGATGCAGCCATTCATGGTCAAATGGTTCAACTTGGGCAAGTGTTGCTAAATTTGTTGAATAATGCCTATGATGCTGTCGCGGATTTGCCCGAAAAGTGGGTAGAGATCGACGTTATTGATACCGATGGGAAGGTTCGTTTTCGTGTTTTCGACTCTGGTGAAGGGGTGCCTCCTGAATTAGCTGAGAAAATCATGCAGCCGTTCTTCACAACTAAAAAGGTGGGGCAGGGAACAGGCTTGGGCTTGAGCATTGCGAAGGGAATTGTTGAGCAGCACAAAGGTCAGCTTTGGATCGATCTTTCACAACCTCACACCTGTTTTGTCATAGAAATTCCAACTTGCGCCAGTAGGGTCAACGAACTTGCCGCCTAATTCATTATGAATTCCACTTCTCCTTGTTTCTGATTTATTCCATCTTGTAATGAATATCTGGAGTCAAACAATCAAATGATTAGAAAGTAGATGGGTGAATAACATTTATGCGCTTTATCTCATCTTGAAACAGGTATGGGCGGGTTAGTCTGGCCACTGCTTTTGGCATCGGGTTTGCTTTTGATGTAAAGTATGAAAAAAGCAAAGGTCACAACTATTCTAACAAGCCTCGCCCTCAGTTTGAGTTCAACGTTAGGTTGGGCGCAGGATCGACTCAGTATAATGAGTGGTGATTATTGGCGCCGTAGCGAAAGCCCATTGCTTGGACAGTTAATACCGGTCAATCAAATCAATTTACAAAAAGGCGTGCACCTTCTTGATGTTGAAACCCTTGGCAAGAAATGGGAAGGGGTGACGAATCCCTTTGATACAATGGGGCTGGGAAGCTTTAGCACCCAAAATCAAGAAGCTCTCCTGCGCTTTCGTTATGCTATTCCGTTGGGTCGTTACACATACATTGGTGCCACAATTGGCTTTGCCTCGCGCTGGGAGGCCGAACTTTATGATGAAACCGGCTTGATGGACCCAGAATTGTTTATTGGTCATCACTTTCCCTGGCAAAACGGAAATTTGCGACTCGCTCTGACGGCATCGCCCAGTTTAGGGCCGTCTAAAGTGGATCGAACCATTGATTTGGAAGACGAGACGGCGAAAGGGAATTTTTATCGCGGCGGATGGAGTGTGCGGCCTGAGGCGGCATTAACCATGCGAGCCGGAAAAGTTATTTTCGGAGCTGAGGTCAGTTACTTGTATTTTGGTGATCGTCAGCAAGACGAAAATGTCACTGTTTCTGAAGAGGCACTCAACGATCCGGAGACCGTGAATGGTTTGGCCCAACACTATCTGGGTGCTGAAAGTTACGATACCTATGGGGCTGATTATGGTTCTGGATATAACGCCAATAGTAACTATGCTGTGGCTTCACAGTTTCAGGACAGCACTATCATTCAGAGTACGATTTCTGGTGGACACACTTGGGCGATCAAGGGTTTGATTGAAATTCCGGAATGGGAGCGCCTCGGTGGTGAGTTCATCTATGGTCAAGTTGGCGGATCGACCAGAGAAAATGATTTAGGTAAGGTGATTGAGAATGAAGGCGGAGACTTTCAAGAAGTTCGAGTCTACGCACGTTATCGTTATAGCGATCAAATGTCACTGACTCCACTCATAAGTTGGATGCCCTCACTCCCTAGTTTTCGTGGGGAGGAACGCCTGGAATCCACATCGAACGTCTGGGGTGTACAGCTGACCTTCCGTAGCAAATTCCAACTTTAGTCCTTCTTGCTCATAAAGATGCAGAATTGTTTATAGGTTACTGTTTGTCAGTTTCACTGAAACCTGTCATGCTTGTTATATGGCAGATGGTCTCGATCAAAAACGCATATTCTTAGTGGCAAGTAGCTCCCCGGATGTTCGCAAGCGTATGGCTGAACTGATTGAGGGGCACATCTCCAGTACGACTATTTTTTATGCTCAGGATGGGTCAGAGGCCCTTTCGAAACTTGAGAATGCACCTCCACATGTCTTGTTGATCGAACCCAATATTCATAAAACGAATGGTTGGCAGGTGGTGAATCACCTTTTAGAAGACAAAAAGTTCAAAGAAACGGCTGTTATTTTTTTATCACCATTGCCAGAGCAAGAGCGTTTTACCGACGAAGTTGTGGTGGGGCGGGTGCAGTACGTCGAGAGTTCGGCGGAGCCAGAATTGTTGAAGGGGGTTGCTAAGGCACTTAATTATGTGTCCCATGGTGCACTGAGTGAATTCTATTTGCGTTTTTTGGCTCCCGGGGATGTTTTGATTAAGGAAGGCGAAAAAGCAAATTTTGTTTATCTCGTACGCCGGGGAAGTCTGCGGGCCTATTTGCGTAAGGAGGGTGGCGAAATCACTATTGGTGTGATCCAAGAAGGGGAGTTCGTTGGCGAAATGGCTTACATCAATAAAGAACCTCGTTCCGCGGATGTGATAGCGACCACGGATTGTGAATTGATTGAAATTCCAGTGAATCATTTAGATCAGTTGCTTTTCCAGAAGCCCTCTTGGGCTAAAGCCCTGATGATCACTCTTTCGAATCGCGTTAAACGCGCCAATGAAGTTTTGAAACAAAAAGCTTCTTCTTAGATTGGTTTGTAAAGGACAACCTCGACGTTGGCCTTTTTCAGTAGAATTTAATTGAGGATTTGTCGTTGTTGTTCGACTGGCAACAAAGGGCAGATATCGCTGGCGGTTCCAAACCAGCGGCGGCGGTTTCGAGCAATCCAGTCATAAATAAAATTTAGAAGACCTCGCGGAGCCAATCCGGCCATGAAAACCAAGTCTGGAGCGTATTGAATGCGACGGAGTGCCGTCAGAATAGCTTCGGATTTACTCCATAGATTTTGTTTTTCCCAAAGAATCACACTGTGCAGATTTTGCCTTAGCTCCACGGGTAAGAGTTGGGCTGCCGTTTGCCCCTGAAGGGGGGCAAAGAAAAGCCGTTTTTTGTGGTCTCGTTCGAGGCAAAATCGGACCCAAAAGCTACATAATGCGCAGTCGCCATCATAAAAAAGAATGGTTTTATCTTCGAGAGAATTATTTGTGGTGGCTTTGGGTTGGGTGGAAGTTGCATTGGTCATACAGAAATTATTGTCGCAAAACTTAGAAATCCTGCAAGACAAGTTTGCACAAAACAGGAAGTCCGGTAGAGTACCATTATGAAATCGAAAAAAGGCCGCGACCTTCATCCTCTAGATCAGAAAACAGACCGGGATTCTTCTCCCCACCACCACGGTCACCACTCGCCTGATCATCACCACGACCACGGCCCT
>JBILOD010000227.1:0-6414 GCA_044374645.1 Pseudobdellovibrionaceae bacterium
ATATCCAAGAAAGTTACTGTCAATTTGGTCCGTATCAGGATGGGGCGTTAGACCTGTTTTATTTTTATTATTAAAAGAGATCCTCTAAGAGCGATTTAATTTCAGCCACAAAACTCGGTTTACATAGGGGTCTGGAGGTGTCAAACTGATGGGGGCGTGCTTGGGAGATCTCTTTGATGAATTCAGTTCGACGCACACTCGCCTCATCACTTGGAACTTTGAATCCTGCACCATTGGGCACAGGTTCCCACGATTCAGCGACAATGTGGCCGGCTCTTAGGTTTTGAATCGCCGAAGTGAAAAGTTCGATACCGTCGGACTCGATGAGAAAACGAAACTGGATCTGATGTTGGTAATTCAGCCACAACTCAGCGACATAGACGACGCTGGAGCCTGCGGCCAAGGGCTCAAGCGGGTATTTTCTGATAAACCCCGCCTGATTCATGACTTCAATCATCAATCGCTCATTATCGCGTGGTAGGGCCTTAAATAATTCGACTTTAGTGACGACTTTAGCGCCGACCATTCTGGTAGAATCGATGAAAAGGGGGTTCACTTGGCTCAATTTAACATCTCCATAGCGAGATTGGACAGTGCCATTCCAGCCGCATTCTTAGGTGAATACTGGTGCATTGGCTGGTGCTTATGGTGAGCTTCTTCCACTACGATGGATTCAGGTATAAAGTTACGGTAGACGGGAATATCATATTGAGTGCCTAAATCGCGAATCACTTGGTCGACAATTCGGCGACTTCGGTACTTCGAAATAATGATCCCACGGACATTGATCTTGTGACCGAGCCCAGCGTGAATGTTCTTAAGGGTCTCCAAAATGAGTTCAATGCCTTTGAGCGAAAAGTATTCTGGACAGATCGGAATCACAATATCTTCCGAGGCCATCAAGGCATTGACAGTGAGTAAGCCCAAGGACGGAGAGCAATCAATGATCACAACATCATAATCATTTCGAATGGTGGTAATACAGCGTTTCAAAATGGTTTCGCGCCCGAATTTAGAGGCTAGCATGATTTCAATACCACTGAGCATGATCTCGGAGGGAATAACATCTATGCCAAAAATGTCAGAGCGGACAACTGCGTCTTTAGCTTTGATCTCGGTCGTTAGTACGTCATAAATCGTATTCTCAAAATCACGGTCGCCAAAAATCGAACGAGTGGCCGACGCCTGTGGATCAAGGTCAATTAATAAGATCTTCTTTCCTAATTTAGCCCATTGGGAAGAAATGTTGATGGCGGTGGTGGTCTTTGCCACTCCACCTTTTTGGTTTATAAATGAAACCACTGTACTCATATTTTGATCCCCCGTAAAAACTCCCTTATCGCCCAAAGTCTAGCGGTTGTATTCGAGGATGCAAAGACTGAGATAAGGATTCAGCCAGTAAGTAGGACTTAGGTCTAGGTTTTGGTGCTGCGGTGCAGATGTGGGGGCAAAGGTGAAGGGGAAGCTGAAAGGGACATTGTCATGGCTTGTGTCATGGCCGCGAGCACTGTTCCTCTTCCCCCCCCCCAGGCTTTTGGGAGATCTCAAAGATGGTTTATAGAGCGCCCGCAATTGAAGAGGCACAGGTGGTGGGCTGTGCTTGGGAAGTTTGGGCGATCGAAATGAGGGTTTGGAGTTCTCGTGGAGTGTTGGCTTCGTTTGGTGCCTGAAGAACTAGATCCTGGAACTCACTCAGAGATGAGGTGATAATGCTAGGGTGATGTTTGACATAGCGATGATTGATCTGAAGTAATAGTGCAGGGAGAAGTTTACGATAGTGAGGCGAAAGGATCAGTCCATTGATGGTGAGGTGCTTGACCTCTGCATCTGGAATGAGTGGGTTGGGGCCTGCTGTTTTATGGAGTGCCAGATCGAGCAGTTCAAAGGTCTGAGGGGTTGGATCGTAAAGACGAATTCGTAGTGCCAATTCATAATAGGTTGAAGGCAAAACTCCGTTCACTGATATTAGCATTTTGATTACCTTAGGTTGATTTAACCAGTCTGTATTGATAAGGTCGACGTGGGGTATTAGAAGGTCGGCTTCGGGCGAATTGAGAATGAGTGATCGCAGCAATGGGTCGCGTGAAACGATTGGAAGCGTCATGGCGCTCAAGAGATCCTTGCGCGATGAAAATTTATAATTTTTTTCAAAGATTGATAGTTGTTCAAGTATATGTTGGCGCATGCATGCGATAGAAGTCGTGTCCCAACTCTTGGGATTCATGACAGGTGCCAGGACCGACGGCGTTCCCGATTGACTGTAGAAGAGCTGCTCTAGATGGGCTCGTGTGAGTGTGCCCTTGACACCAGCAGTATAACTGACCCAGGCCGCGCCTGGTTTTTGGATGCCATTTTGCTGCTGATCTTGCGTTTGCCGAGTTGCAATTTGGCTATAGAAATGAAAGGCCTTCCATAAAAGAATAGGAACGGTCGGAGAGTTCAATATCTCCAGAAATTCACTTCGTTCTGCTCCAGACCAATCACGACTTTTCCACAGAGGACTTACTAGATAGTCTTCTCGAGGTAGTGGGGAGACACCGAAACGATTGAAATTCGTTAAAATCTGGACGGCCTCCCAATCATTGAAAAATTTGGCGGCGGGGGCATTCATGACAAGCTTTTTGGCCTTCGGTCTTAGGTTAACATCTACGATGTTTTGATTGACCATACTGCTTTTGATAAAAACCCGAAGTAAGGTTATGTTGTTTTTAAATTCATGGGATAAACTGAGTTTATTGATCGCGAATTGAAGTCCGTCACCTGACCTTGCCATCCTTTCAAACGCATCAATGATGGAGAGGAGATTTCTTGTGGATTCACTCAATCGCTGAAATTGCCTTGAGTAAAGGTATTGAATGTCCTCAATCCACCCCAGGAAACTGATACTTTCCTTTTCTGTTAGTATCTGTCCGAGTTTATCATTTTTTTTCTCTAGGGCGATCACATAGGTCGATACAAATTTTTCAATGAAACTGATAGCGTTCGCACTCAGCCAAGCTGATTTAGTATATTCCGGTTCTGATGTCAGTAGGCTTACTGCCAAATTCAGTTCTTGAGGATGTTCGACTAAAAGCGCTAGGTCCTCAGGGAACTTCCTGCTCGCTGACGTTTGGAACCATTCATTGATCATCCCTGAAGGCGGATCTTTCTCCCTCAGTTTCTGATGAATCAATTGGCGAATGTCACTGATTTCTTGGTCTGAAATGCGGGTGAGTTTGTTTATAATTCGACGGCGAAGCTTTTCGATAATTCCCAAATCGGAGCGTTTGAACTCAGAGCGACCTAAAAGTTGAAAGTACTCTAGGGGCCCAATATTCAAACTCTCCGGAATGACTTTAAGTGCGGCCTTATTCCGGAAGATCAAATGTTTTGCAATGCCGGAGTAAATAAAATCAGTTCCCTCGCGAGCCCGAGGATCAACAATAAAACGTATCGTAAAGCCTGTGCTTCTAGCTCCTTCTTCGCCAATCTGCACGTAAAATCCTTCTCCATAGTAGGCGGTTTCGCCATTGTGCTGATGCTCCCGCGAAATCAACACATTGGGTTCGCCCGTGTGCGCACGAGTGATGGACTCATAGGCGAGAAAATCGCTTGTTTCATGGGCCACGATGAGTTTGGAAACACCAAGCTCGCGGGCAATGTCAGAGGCGGTTTTTGGGTTTTTATTGTTCTGCTTACTCTGGTCTTCAACACTTCTTTCAATACGGCCGAGTGGGTAAGTGCGGAGTGGTTCACGGTTGAGCCACCAAGCCATGGAGTTGGCCTCATTGATGTTATTGTTGATGGCAATGAGTCGTTGTCGCAGTCCTAACTCTTCGAGTTTGTTCCAAGCATATTCAATATTCACAGCGTGCTGTATGAGTTTTTTGCCGAGACTTTCAAGCCGCTCTTTTGTGTAGGGTTTCGTGAGTTCTGTCGTTGGGTTAAATTGGCGAATGATACTCGTGATAGTGTTGAGATCTTCCTCTCGCATCCTTACGTCATATTGAAACGCCTTAGTGAGGTAGCGAATGACTGAAAATATGGGAGGATTGGTGCCATCGAGGTAACGAGACGTGGATTGGTGTAGTGGCGAAAAGTAAAAATGAATTTGGCCCTCTAAAATGTCACGCAAAAAGTAGGGTGATTCCGACTCCCAGTCGCGCAGGTCTCGGACGAGAGGCTCGTTGGACGGTGGCACGGTAATCTCGATGAGCCCTACGGAATTGGAGTCCGTGTGCTGATTCAGGAAATCGGGGTTATTGAGGAGAGCCTCAGCAAGCCCCATTGGTTCGCGAAGGAGGCGAACTTCCCAGGCTGTTTTCGTACCCTGAAGGTAAGGAAATTCAGTTTGTAGTTTTTCCTTTAAGGCCTTGGCTTGCTCTGCCTGACCATCAACGACGATATCGAGGTCTTGGGTGGAACGATAAATGTTTGTGTAATCAAAATCAAAGCGATCCGGTTGGTAGCGAGGGTCTCCTTTTTCACGCAATAAATTCCATTTGGCATAGTGCGCGTAACTCGCTGCTGTCCCTCCGAAGAGATAAGCACGGATTCCGAGCTTTGCGGCCTCAGCACGAATAAAGCGAAACTCTTCGACGTCCATGAGGTGTTTGTTCAGAGCTGACAGCAACTCATCAGGGGAGATTGATACGGGTTCTGTAACCGAGATCGCTTGAGTGGTGTCGACACGGCTGGGCGCTGCCACTGCCCATAATCTGGTGGAGGAGAGAATCACTAGCGCTAAAGCAGTGGAGAGCAACTGTTTCAAGTCAAAATCCTCGCATAGAAAGCCTTAAGATTGCTGTAGCATCTCGGCTTAATCGTTCCGAATGCAGCTATAGTGTTGTTCGAACTCTGTGCCGGATTTAATGAGATCCATTTGGCCACGCGCAGACCCATTAATGATTTGGTCTTGAACAACCGCCTCTACAGGGATTTCCACTAGGGCTGTATGGTCTGGGCTAACTCGAAAGAATGAGTAGCCGCCGTTATGTGAGGAATTTTGAAGGGGCAATGACATCGCCCCATTCGTCAGAGTGACTTCAGTGCTGCTGGCCACCTCTAAAGTGACTACGGAACTGTCACCACGGGCAAAAAGGGGCTCGTTTTTTGAGGAAGTACAAGTATAGGTTGCAGCTCCGGCCAATGAGGCGGTGGCTGCAAGTATCAGTAAATAAATAAGAAATGTTTTCTTCATCGTTTGCTCCTTACCCTTGGTCTTTCCAATGGTTTAGTGAATGTCATGCCTGATGCGATTTCTGTGCCATATTATTATTGAACGAATCACTACAAAAACACCCGGAACGGTCTCTATGGTTTCCATTTAAAAATGCAATTATTGGGTTTCTACAAAAACCTCCTGAAAAATGCAGGCTGGGCTCCTTTTTGTTGACTGGTAGACAATGGCTGGCCATTTCTGAGAATGAATCCTCATAGCAGAACACCATGACTAAAGTGATAGTGGCGAATCAAGGTATTCGATGGCGACGGAACATTCCAAATTTACACCCAATTCTATAGCGACAAAGAATATAAATATATTTTAGTTGATCAGAACTTCTAGGTTGGATGATGATTTCTTTCTTCAGGTTGGAGAGGTTCTCGGGATTGAGTGTTACATCGACTCCTGGTCCTGTTTTTCAAAGGGGCCGAGTGTTGGGTTTCCCGTTGTTTTTGATCCATTCAAAGAGCCTATGGCATTTATAGGTAGAAACAATTTTCTATTTTTATCGCTTTCCACTAGGTTCCGGTTCCAATGGAACTTTGGCAAAACGCGCCATCATTTAAACGAAGGAGTAACAAGTGAAATTAACAGGTCTTTTAATCCTAATGGGTATTTCTTATGGGGCTCAAGCTATGGCAAACCTTGAAAAGCTAAGTTGTTCATCAGGAGTTCCGCATGAGCGCTTTGAAGCCGTCTTAGATCATGGCGGCTTTGATGAAGGAAGTGGTTACTTCGATGCACGGAATGCTTACTTCCAAGATAACTTTTTGGTTGTGGATGAATTTGTTTGCTCTGGTAGTACTTTGGATAGTTTGAAATGCATCGGATTTGCCAATCGGAGCCCTGATACAACATTGATGGTGAGTTTGGAGAGTAAGGATGGCGGCATTGAGGCTGTTTATTCGACGAAATCTGACATTGGAGAAAGTCTTTTGCTAGGACACTGGCCTTGCGCCGTCGAATAACGATGGGCATCACCATTGACAATGGATGAGCCGCTTGTTCCAATAAATCGGTAGTCTGGATCATCATGACAGAAGGCAGATCAACAATGATAGAACAACAACGTTTTCAATCACGTTCGAGAGTTTTGGCAATGGTGACCTCCGGAGTTCTGATGCTTTTGCTAACTGTAGCGCAAGCGAAGGATATGGAGGACAAGATGGCCCCTTGGTTTACCAATAAGAATTGTCAAAAAGTTGAGTTGA
>JBILOD010000181.1:0-7514 GCA_044374645.1 Pseudobdellovibrionaceae bacterium
TCATGCCACGGCCATATCTAATGCTTTAAATAACGATTATTTACACAAGCTGCCTCCACAGATGACCTTTTGGTTATCACTGCTCTTAGCCTTTGTTTGTTACTTTTCGATTTTCTTTATCGAAACGTTTATCATTAAAAACGTCCTGCCACCCTTAACACTTCTGGGATCAGCCTTTGTCAGTCTTTATTTTTTTCGGGAACAAAGCCTTTACGTCCCCATGGCCATGCCTCTCATCGCCGGGGGACTCACCATGATCCATGGCTACCTTCACACGGCAGTTATTGAGGGACGTCAGCGTCGCATGATGCAGGGAACACTTTCAAAATACCTATCGCCGACCGTCACTCAACACTTGATTGATTCTGGTGTAAACCCCACCGCCGAAGTTGGAAAGTGGCGAGAAATCTCAATTCTCTTTTCAGACATTCGAGGTTTTACGTCCCTCTCTGAAACCATCGCTCCGGATTTTTTGGTGCGCATCCTGAACGAATACCTCGGCGAGATGACTGATTTGATTTTTGAGCGAGACGGAACGCTAGATAAGTTTATTGGTGATGCGGTGATGGCCTTTTGGGGGGCTCCACTTGATGATGCCGATCACGCCCGTAAATCAGTGAACACCGCCGTCCAAATGGTGCGCGCCCTCGATGCCTTCAATGAACGTCACCGCACAGATGGTTACCCTCAATTGAAAATCGGCATTGGTGTTCACACCGGCAAAGCCATTGTCGGTAACATTGGAAGCAACAAACGTCTCGATTATACTATCATCGGAGACAACGTGAATCTAGCCTCCCGCTTAGAAGGCCTTACCAAAGAGTATCACGTCTCGCTATTGATCAGCGGTTCAACCTACGAACTTGTGAAAGACTATTTTATCTGCCGTCCCATTGATGTGGTGGTCGCCAAAGGTAAAACCCAATCTGTGCCACTTTATCAACCTCTCATTGAACGAAAACCAGGCGCCAATACTTCGCAACAGGAGACACTCTGTTACCTTTTCAGTGAGGCCTTTAAACTCTATCAACAAGGGCAGTTTAATTGGGCTCTAGAAAGTTTCCGCAAAGTGCTTGAGAAGTTTCCAGAGGATGGCCCCACGCTCACTTACATCGAGCGGTGTGAAACCTTGATTGAAACCCCGCCCGTACAATGGCAGGGAGTTTACGTCGCCACCCGCAAATAGGGCGTCTTGAGCGTACCCTACTTGAAAGTGAACTGTTTGAAATGGAGATTCCTCGCCCCGAGGGGGAGGCGGCCTCCATCCACGAACCGGCCAATTTGAGAGTTTAATAACCACCAATCTGGCAAGGTCCTCGATAACTGTAAACCTTATCTGAGTCATAATCGCTCGCCGTGAGAGTCCCTACCAAGCGATGATCGACGGAGAGAAATTGGCCTTCATAATGGGTCGAATGGGACACGTAAGAATACTCAACCTCTTGCACTCCCGTCTCTGTTATGGTTTCGGTACGACACTGCTGATGGCCTCGACCACGCCCATGCTCTCCTCGGCCGTGTCCGTCTCTCTCGCGTCCTCCTTGGTTATGCTCGCCGTGATCATAACTGCAGATTTCTCGTTGTCGGGAGAACGTGCAAGACTCCGTGGAACGAGTGGGAGCCGATTCGTCTCTCTCCGTATCAACGTCGATATTCAAACCCAGCAATTGTAATGATTCAGAGGGACTCAGTGTTAAATTCCCATAGGAGTCTGGAAACTTTTTGCCCTTTGGCAGTTTAAAAACAAACTTCTGATTCGAAGCGGAGCCAAACACCAAAGTGATTTGATCCTCCGCAACCTCTGTGGTCACTTGATAAGACCCCCTAGGAAGTGTCACACTGACACGTTGGGGACCATATTTTTGCTCCGAAAGGAGATTCACAGCTTCAATGAGTTCAACCTTAGAATTCAATTCTTTTTTGCAACTCACCAATAAACAACACGCGGTCAAAGCGATTGCTTGGAACATCGTTTGATAACTCATATACACTCCCCCAGTCTCTTTTTTTTGATAGATTTTTCTACAACATGAACCTTGTCGATGCCGTGCCAACGGGCCCGCGACGGTTCTTCGCTGCTTGCAAAGGTCATTCCAAACTATTTTGACACCACCAAACAAAATTCAAGGACTCGAAGGCCCGTGAATGGCTCTTTACTGGTCGGGGATATGAAAAATCATAAGAGTTGTAAAAGACTAAGTTAGCGACACAATTACTTCCTAAAAGTAATCGCCGAATCTGGAGATCGCGATGAAAATGAAAAATCCAACAGACACAACTCCGATTAGTGAAGAAGCACCCTTTTGGACTCTCTCCGTGATCCACCGGTCAATCGATTAACATTCGCAACATTCGGCGCAAAGGCTCTGCGGCTCCCCACAATAATTGGTCACCACAAGTGAAGGCATTTAAATACTCAGGACCTAAATTCATTTTACGCAAACGGCCCACGGGCACTTCGAGAGTTCCCGAGACCGCCGCAGGTGTGAGTTTTTGAATGGAATCATCACGATGATTCGGTATCACTCGCACCCAATCGTTGTGGGCCGCGATCATCCCGGTGATTTCATCCAGTGGAATATTTTGGCGTAGTTTTATGGTCAAACCTTGACTGTGACAGCGCATGGCACCCACACGCACGCATGTACCATCCACGGGAATGACCCGATCTTCACGACCTAAAATCTTATTCGTTTCAACCAAACCCTTCCACTCTTCACGGCTTTGGCCATTCTCTAGTTCTTTGTCAATCCACGGGATCAAGGAGCCGGCCAGTGGCACACCAAAATGAGTCTTTGGAAACTCCGCCCCTCGCAGCCAACGGGATACACTTCGATCAATCTCTAATATGCCACGAGCCGGGTCATTGACCATTGAGCGACTTATTTCACCCACGCTCGCCATCTGCATTAGCAGCTCGCGCATATTATTAGCACCCGCTCCTGAGGCCGCCTGATAGGTCATGGAGGTCATCCACTCTACGAGATCCTGCTCAAACAGACCTCCGAGCGCCATCAACATCAAAGAGACGGTGCAGTTACCACCAATAAAATTCTTTATACCTTTTTGCAGTCCTGTGCGAATCTTAGGCCCGTTCACAGGGTCCAAAATAATCATCGCATCCGGCTCCATTCGTAACGTCGAGGCCGCATCGATCCAATACCCTTGCCATCCCGTTTTTCGCAACGTTTGAAAAATCTCGGTGGTGTAATCCCCACCCTGGCACGAAATCAAGATTTCCATTTGAGCCAAGTCACCTAAATCTTTCGCATTAAATAATTTCTGTTTACCCTGGCCTAAATCTGGACCTTCATAACCCGTGCTGGAAGTTGAAAAAAAGAAGGGTTCGACCCATTGAAAATCACCTTCGGCCTGCATTCGCTCCATGAGTACAGACCCGACCATTCCTCGCCAACCAATAATTCCAACTTTTTTCTTGTTCATAATGATTAATTTCCTTTACCGTACTCACTAGTGGGTAACCTAGACTCTGTTTTGCAGGAATTAAGACTCAATAATTTCCAGCTCTTAGTCAATTTTTTCATTAGAAATTTGACGGCGTGCCGTGGAGCTTCCAAAATAGAATCATGCAAACAGTTTCAATACCCTCCGAAAATCCCTGGCAAAGAGTCGCCGAAGCCGCATCCTCCATCATCCTCGACAAGCGCGCCGAGATTGACCTGGCAATCACCTGCATTCTGGCCGGCGGACATCTGCTCATTGAAGATGTTCCAGGCGTGGGCAAAACCACACTCGTGCAGGTTCTAGCGAAACTTTTGGATTTACCCTACTCTCGCATTCAATTCACCAGTGATCTGTTGCCAGCCGACATTCTTGGAAACTCGATTTACGATCCTGATAAAAAATCCTTTTACTTTGCGCCTGGCCCGCTCTTCGCCCATTTAGTCTTAGCGGATGAACTTAACCGCGCGAACCCTCGGACTCAAAGTGCTTTACTCCAGGCGATGGAGGAAGGACAGGTTTCTGTGGATCGATTGACCCACGCGCTGCCAGCGCCTTTTTTTCTGATCGCCACGCAAAATCCCAAGAGTCAAATGGGGACGTTTCCATTGCCTGAGAGTCAACTGGATCGTTTTCTCATGTCTATGAGCATGAACTACACCAGCTATGATTCTGAAGTTTCACTCTTTCAGGGTCAAGACCCGCGCGCCAAACTCAAAGAGCTCACTCCGGTGGTTGCGCAAAACTCCCTCCGCATCGCTCAGGAGAAAGTGAACGGCATACGTATTGCTGAACCACTCGCCCGATACATAGCCGACTTACTCGGCCACACCCGCCTTAACCAAAATTTATTTACCCCTCTTTCAACCCGTTCAGGGCTGGCTCTCACTCGTGCCGCTCGAGCTCGTGCCTTCCTGCAAGGGCGAGATTTTGCCACTCCGGACGATGTTCAAGCCATCGCTGCGGCTGTTTTGAGTCATCGACTTGGTGGTCTTGAAGGGGTTCTCTATGGGAGGGCCAAAGCTCTTGAGCTTATTAAAGCTGTTGCCATTCCAACTTAGCTCTAAGCTTAGCTTTAAGCTTGGGTATAAACTGAGTGATAAATTGAGGTCTCAACTCTTTCGACACCAACGCACATTCATCGTGCCGAGCCGAATGGGGTTCTACTTTGCATTCCTTTGCCTTGTACTCCTCGGCGTCGCCTTTATTCATAACAACAACATTGTTTACTTTTGCGCCTTTATGTTAACGAGTCTGGGTATCACAACAATGTTTCATACCAATTTCAATATGGACCGCGTTTTTGTCAAAATTCTTCCCTTCGCAAAGACCCATGCCGACCACCCAACTACCATGCGAGTTTCCCTTGAGAACCGTTCGAATCAGGCTGCCTATCAAATCTCATTGAGTCTACGCGATCCCCATCAACTCGGATCGGGGGCGAGCTTTGATGTACCGGTGCTGGGCGCCAACCAACACTTAGAAATTGAAATTCCAATCGTCTTCAAAAAACGCGGTCATCATTGGCCACCCAAAGTTGTTGCGGAGACCCGATTCCCCTTCGGGCTCCTGCGAAGCTGGAAGGTGATCCCACCCACGGAAACAATTCTTGTTTATCCTTCTGCTAAGGGTTCACGTGTACTACCCACGACAAGTGGGCTCGGAAACCAGGAGGCCTATGCTGATTTAGCTCAATCCCAACAAGGCCAAGATTTCACTGGTCATCGCCCCTATCAAAGCAGCGATTCCCTTCGCCATATCGACTGGACGGCCTTTGCTCGACAGCAAAAACTCAACGTAAAGCTCTTTGAACAAGACCACCATGGCACCCAACTCCTTTCTTGGATGGCTACCAACCCAAAGGATGATATTGAAACTCGTCTCAGCCAACTCACACTTTGGATTGAGATCTGTCACCAAAATCGAAGACACTTTTACTTAGAGTTGCCCCACTGGAAGAGTTCAGAGTGTGAAACCACCCAACAGTTTGAGGACTGTTTGCGACAGCTGGCCGAGTTTCCCACAGATACAAACACCTTCCATCGCATCAAAACCCCCATCGAAATTCTCCGGCGCTGGAAGCCCAAAATATGAAAAGCCATTCCATTTTCGACGATAAAACGCTCGCCTTTTTCCTACTGCTACCGTCCGTTTTATTATTTGCAGATATTCCGCTTTGGGCCTTCGCCTCTGCAATGATTTTTTGGTTTTATCGAATGATTGTGGATCGACTGGGCTGGCGCATTCCATCCCGTTTTATCACTGGTTTTTTTTCGCTCGTTTTTCTCGGCATCACCTATTTCACATTTAAAACAATGATTGGCCGCGATCCAGCCTGCGCCTTTCTCACCGTACTACTCAGTTTAAAAATTCTTGAGTACCGCAATCCTTCAGAACGAGCGTTTCCGATTCTTCTGGGTTTTTATTTATTGACATCCAAATTTCTCTACAGCACCGATCTCGTTTGGTTCAGTATGGCCTTTCCATCAATGGTACTCCTCATTTACTACCTACTCCCAGATGTCTACCGTAAGCGTTTTCCTCGCTCCGCTGGACTCCATGTTCTTAAGTCCATTGTCCTCTCCAGTCCACTGGCGCTCTTTTTATTTTTCTACTTCCCGCGTTTTTCATCGAATCTATTTAATTTCAAAACCGACCCTCAACGCCAAGGTCAAGTTGGATTTGCCGATGATGTTCACCCTGGCAGTGTTTCCTCTCTCGCCGAGACTGACGAGATTGCTTTCCGTGCGGAATTTTTGAATCTAAAACCAACCATAAACAGTCTCTATTGGCGCGGACTCACCCTCACTCGTCCGGATGGTCTCCGGTGGCAACGAGATCTACAACTAGACCCTGCGCGCCCACGTACGACCATTTTGCCCTCTGTACAATCCCAAGTGAGAGTCGTTTTGGAGCCTCATTACAAAGAATGGATTTTCACCCTTGATCAAACAACCTCTGCAAGATCTGACCAGTATTCAATCTTAGGCAGCCCACTCGGAGTTTATAAAGTTTCAAACTTGGTGAATCAAAGAATCGTTTACGAAACGACTTCCCTCCAAGGACTCACTCGCCCCCAACATCCAGAGGAAAAGCCGATCCTCATGAAAAACCCAATCGATCCTGAACTGCAACCGCTTCTTCGACAACTCATCAAAGGTCGCCCAACTCCAGGGATCGTCGTCGATCGAATATCAGATTATTTTGTTCAAAAACATTTTAAATATACAATAAATACGGGCGATTCCGACACGCTGACACTGGCTGATTTTCTCCTTCGCACCCAAAAAGGATTCTGCGAGCACTTTGCCTCTAGTGCAGCACTTCTTCTCAATGCCGTGAAAATACCCGCTCGAGTCATTATTGGCTACCATGGAGGGGAATACAACCCGATCGGAAGGTTTTGGACGATCCGTCAGCGTGATGCACATGCCTGGGTGGAGTATCTTGATGAGAATAAACTGTGGCATCGCTATGACCCAACCGCAGTAGTGGCACCAATGCGGTTAAGCCTCGGCGCTGCGCTTTTCGCCCAGTTTCGCGAGGACACTATGACTCAGGAGCAATTCAAAGCTCTGGCTCTCGCAGCCCAACAGCAATCAATCTTTGATCAAATCCGATATCAAATGGATGAGCTGAACTTCCGTTGGAATTCCGCTCTCATCAATTATGATATTGATCGTCAGAAGGAGTTTTTACGTGAAATGGATATTAATCTTGGTACGGCCATTTTGCTCGGTATGCTAGTGGCACTCCTTTTATCCTTGATGATGAGCTGGTTGTTCCGAGTGCGCCACAAACAGTCCCGTTCACAGCGAATTCTCAATGCCATCAATCGAGATCTGGCCCCACTTTATCTAGAGAGATTCCCCACAGAGGGACCCCTCGCATGGAAGACTCGATTGCAAAAGGCATTGCCCGATTATGCGCCTGAAATGGCACAGCTGATCGACTACTATATTATTGAAACCTACGGCGGATCGCCAAGCAAAGAAAACTGGATGGCCGTCAAAAAAATCTTACGCACCCTAAAATAGGGGTTTGATGAGAAT
>JBILOD010000183.1:0-7491 GCA_044374645.1 Pseudobdellovibrionaceae bacterium
TGGGCATTGACCTCATTGCCGAACTCCCAAACCACCGGGGCATCCTGGCGCTCCTGACTGAACAGAAGTAACTCTCTAAAGTTGGAGCCATTCCAAGAACCATTAGCAATGCGAGCGCTTGGCCCCGCATTAATTGTGAAGATCAACGCGGTTTGCGTGGCAGAGGTAAAGGCTTGTAAGCGCTCCCAATCTGATGTTCTAAAGGTTCCACTGGTGTGAGGGGGGAGGGGCGCATTGTTTATGCCTGTGGTGTTTTGGAAATCATAGATAATCTTGTCCGCATCAGAACCGCCAATTCGCAAATAGGCCGGACTCAGATTCTTGGTGACCTGCTGTAGAAATGGATCTTCGAGATTCAGTTTCTGAGTAGGAGCCTGGTCGGAATTCCAGAACTTGATTCCCAAAAAATTGGCCGTGTCGATGGAGAAGGAGAGAAATCGTCGATCAATTTTGCGTGGAGGCTCGGTTGTTATAATTTCAGTGTTAACGGTATTCCCAAATACAACAAATGACATCAGCAGAACACTTGTGAAAATTGGTATTAAATTGTTTTGCATAAGGCTCCTTAGGGGGAGTATCCATTGTCACCACTCCCTTGGAAATCTATCCTTGGTACTTGTATCATTGTAAAGCTGGGGTTATGTGGTGAGTATAAATTCTATCCTTGAGGTCTTAAAATGTGTTTGTTTTTGGTTAAGATGATTCTGAGAGCTGAAATAATGATAGGATTGATTTTATTAGTTGTACTCGAGTCCGTTGGGCAGGCGAGCTTTCCAGCTGGCTTCAAATGGTGTTCGGCAACTGCCGCCCATCAAGTCGAGGGCAATAACTACTTTAGCGATTGGTGGGCTTTTGAACAGGTAGAAGGCCACATTCGCAACAACGATCGATCCGGAATTGCGGCCAATCAATGGAACCTCCTAAACTCCGATATTGAAAGAATGCGTGAGTTAAAGCTAAATAGCTATCGATTTTCAATTGAATGGGCAAAATTGCAGCCTCAGCCGGATCAGTGGGATTCCTCTGTATTGTTACATTATCAGCGCCAGGTACGAAAATTAAAAAAGGCTGGCATTGAGCCCATTGTCACGCTCAATCACTTTACTCTGCCACAGTGGGTGGCAGTAAAAGGAGGTTGGAGTGCCGTCGAAAACATCGAGCCTTTTTTACGTTACTCAGAAAAAGTCTTTCGGGCCTTACGTGAGGATGTGACCTATTGGGTTACATTTAATGAACCAATGGTTCTGATCACCTCGGGTTATTTGGAAGGGGTCTTTCCTCCCGCAAGAAAAGGAGCTCATGAGCTAGCTCTGCAGAGTCTGAAAAATATTTTGGTAGCTCATGCAAACACAGTGGATCGGTTGCGTGCATTGGATTTATCACAAAAGGCCCAATTTGGTTTTGCTCATCATCTTCGTGTCTTTGACGCTGCCAATCCCTGGAGTCCCATGGACCGCTGGATGGCGGCCCATTTAGATCAGGTTTGGAATTGGTCTTTCACAGAGGCGCTTACCACTGGGCGGTTTAAAATGAAAATTCCCTTGGCTGCGTCGATTGATGTTGAGATTCCAAAGCTCAAAGGGAGCCAGGACTTCTTTGGGTTGAATTATTATTCTCGTGATCGGGTGGCCTTTAGCTTCACCGCACCCTACTTTAAACGCCTCACGACGGCAGGAGCTTCCCAAAGTGATTTAGGCTGGGAAATCTATCCTCAGGGATTGGGCCGCTTGCTGGATGAGGTGTATGCGCGGTTTCCTAACTTGCCTATTCTCATCACGGAGAACGGCATCGCTGATGCTAAAGATCAACAACGAGCAGCTTTTATTCGAGATCATCTTATAGAAATTGAAAACGCACTGGACCGAGGGATTAATGTTGTTGGCTACTGTCATTGGTCGCTCATTGATAATTTTGAATGGGCGGAAGGGTTTACACCACGTTTTGGACTCTACGAAGTCGATTACCGTAGTCAGAAACGAACACCACGTTCAAGTGCATTGATTATGCAGCAAATTATCAAAGCTAACACAGCCGAAATGCCAATCCTTTCTAAATAAAGAGTGACAGACTCTGTTTATAAATAAAAACTATCTATAGTCTGCTGAATAACGCCAACGTCGGGGGAACGATTCCCTGTTTGACTGGGGATTTGTTATCTTGAGTTTGGATCACTTTCAGAAGACTCTGCAAACAAATGAACCAATTCCATAGTGAGGGAATATTGTGTCTAAGCTAATCGATGAACTTCAGCAGGAACATCTACACTTGGCCAAAGTCCTGGTAGAAATTAAGGAAAAAGGTCTCTCTTCTGAAGGGCAAAAGCTCCTTAACCTATCTAAGGCCGCGTTGCTGGCCCATCTCAAAAAAGAAGATACGTTTCTGTACCCCGATTTAAATCAGGCGGCGAAGAGTGATTCTCAATTGCAGGTCCTACTCTCCAACTTCGCTTCGGATATGGAATATATTTCGAAAGCGGCCTTTGAGTTTTTTGCTCGATGGGAGCAAGGAGGTGATCCTGATGAGTTTACAATCCAATTGGAGTTTTTAGTATCGGTTTTGCAGAGTCGCATTCGGCGCGAAGAAACTCTATTGTACCCTGAATTTGAAAAGCTGGATTCAAAAAAACTCAATAAAGAGCGAAATTCCCCAAGTTGAGGAGGGAAGGGGCTCGGGGAATTTCGCTGAGGGTAAAGTTTTAAAGTAACTTGAGTCGTCTTATGCGATCATCCAGATCTGGATGGGTAGAGAACAACTTAAGCCACTGACTGGGTTTGCCTGAAATCTTTAATGTGGCCAAGGCTGATTGATCGTTTTCGTCGGGGTCTTGCAGATTGAGTTTCAGTCTTTCCAGTGCTGCAATCATGTCCTGGCGACTTGATAGACGGGCTCCGCCAGCATCCGCACGGAATTCGCGGGCTCTTGAGAAATAATTGACGACGATCATGCCGAGAACACCTAATAGAAGTTCCGCGACGAGCACTACTCCAAATTGCACCCATGGACGTTTCTCTTCATCGACAAACTGGCTTGCAAAGAATCCAGCTATTCGGGCGATGAACATCACGAAGCTATTAACCACACCTTGCACAAGAGTCATCGTCACCATATCGCCATTGGCAATATGAGCGATCTCATGGGCTAAAACACCTTCGATTTCGTGGTGTGACATTCGCGCTAAGAGCCCCGTGGAAACGGCGACAAGCGATCGATTTTTTGTAGGTCCAGTGGCAAAAGCATTGATCTCGTCACCTTCATAGTATCCAACTTCTGGCATGGTGGTGAGCCCGGCTTTGCGCGCCAAATTGTGAACTCGCTCCACCAGCTGCCTCAGGTGGGGTTCTTTGGTGTTGCTGTCAATGATCTTCACGCCCATCATCCATTTGGCCATGATACGGGATAGGGCGAGAGAAATGAATGCTCCTCCAAAACCCCATATCACACAGAAGATCAGAAGAGATGTGTAGTTAATGCCTTTCGCATCCAGATACGGGCGTATTCCCAGGATGTTGAGTACGATAGAGATCGTCGCAACAATGAGGATATTGACGGTTACAAAGAGAAAGATTCGTTTAGCGATTTTCATGGGAAAGACCTCCTAGTTTATGATCCGTGCCATGGGTTTAAGCTTTTTTTTCATTAATGCATTTACGTCGATCCATAAAGAGTGAAAACACCACTGAAGATCCAATGAGGAGAGCGATGATCCCCAAGGACCAAGAAATGGGAAATTTACCTCCAAAGGCCTCATTGAGATAAACCATTTTGCTACCGACAAAAACGAGCACTGAGGCCAAGCCATATTTAATGTAGGCAAAGCGATCCATCACCCCCGCTAGCATAAAATACATCGATCGGAGCCCTAGTATGGCAAAGATGTTGGAAGTGAACACCACCAAGGGTTCTTTGGTAAGAGCAAAAATAGCCGGTACGGAGTCCACGGCAAAAATAATATCCGTCAGTTCAAGAAAGATCAGTGCCACAAAAAGTGGTGTAACAAAGGTTTGGCCATTCTTTTTGATCCAGAAACTCTGGCCTTCAATCTTGGGATGAATTCGAAAGACCTTGTTCAACATCCGAATCAATACGTTTTTGCTGAGATCCTGTTCTTCAGTTCCTGCAAAATACATCTTGATACCAGTCAATATCAGGAGACCTCCAAAGAACATTACGACCCAATCATATTGCATGAGCACAGAGCCCAACGCGATAAAGATGGCACGAAAAATCAAGGCTCCCAGAATACCCCAGAAGAGAATTCGATGCTGATAGATTTTAGGAATTCCAAAGTAGCCAAAGACTACGGCAAAAATAAAGATGTTATCAATGGCCAAGGACTTTTCAACAACGAAACCAGTTAGGAACTCAAGTGCCGTGTTTTTAGCTTGAGCAGCCCCATCAAAATTTGGGATCGACAGGAAGCGCGGGTCGGTGCTGAAACGATTAAGCATGTAGAGGTAGAAGAGATAGTTAAATAAAAAGGCTAAACCAATCCAGACCCCGGTCCAAATTGAAGCTTCTTTAAAGGTGACCACATGAGCGTTCTTATGAAATACCCCGAGATCGAGGCTGAGGATGATAAGTACAAACACAACGAAGCCAAGGTAAAACCACCAGTACTCGGCAAATGGAAAAAGGAGCATAACTGATAACCTCCATAAAAAACATTTACAGTCTCAAAAACTATTGTGTTGGAAAAATATGAATTGTTCAAATCGATAAAAAAGGTATGGTGTATCTATTAATGCGAATCAGTTTTTCTGAATATCCTTTAGGCTCCAGTAAATTAAATTATTTAATAAAAACAAATAAATAAGGAGGTTGCATCGAGTCATTGAGGGAATTAAGTGGACTAAAAAAGGGACTTCAAGAGTCCCCTTTTTATGGTTCGCATTGCCAGCGGCATGAAAGGTCAAAGCAAAAAATCAAATTACGTTGTGGAATCCATAAGTAGTTTAACTTCAGTTTCCATCTTTTGATGACGCTCGAGCTCTGTTGACCATCGTGAAGCTTCCTTCTCAAAGGACTTCTTTTTTGTTTTCCACGGGGTCACTTCTTTTTTCAGGGCATCCACGCGCTGATCCAATTCTTTGGTCTCTCCGGCAAGTGAGGTCTGCAGTGCCTGGCCCTCTTTTTGTGATTGTTCAATGGCTTGTCGATCTAGGGCTAGTTTTTCAATACGGTCCTGGCGTTCTTTCTGCAGCGCCTTGAGTTGCTCGAGGGCCTTTTCGAGTTGCACGATCTTGTTTTGCTCTTCAAGCTTTTTGCGTTCTTCATCCTGTCGACTGCGATCGAGTTCCTGCAGTTTTTTAGTGTGTAAGCCCAAGGTCGTTTTGTTCTCGTTGATCTGCTGCTGGAGTTTTTTCTTTTGGGTTTGGAGGTCAAGGCTCGCGGATTCCAGAGTCGAAATGTTTTGGCTTACCTGATTGATTGACTTGTTATATTCATCGCGATTTTTGGTGCTGGTTTCGATGTTTTCCGCGATGCGCTTTAGCCCCTCCTCCGGAGTTAGATCACCGGCCAAGGCTCCGACTGGTGCTAGCATACAGCTTGCCAGTAAAATGTTGGCGATCCGGCGTTGTGTATTATTGGCTTGTCTTGGGTTAGATGGTCTCATAAAAGCTCCTTCAAAAACTCTTAGTTAATCAATTAAAATTAATTTCCTTCAGTCGTATTGGCCATAGAGGTGGCACCGGCTGTTTCGTTCTCCGGGCAGACATTTTTCAGCGACGATCGGTAGTGTCCGACTTCGTCCTCCCAAATTTCTCCGTCAAAATCCCATTTGAGATCTTTATCATCCTTTTTAAAGTCCTTAGGGGCGTTGGTGGGTGCTCGTTTCCCATCCGTGCTCGCCATTTGATAGCGAAGGTGTTCGCCGGCACCGTTATGAATTTCATAGAAGAGGAGTTCACTTTGATCGAGCCAGTGTGAAAGATCTTTCTCCAAATCGGCAAAGCTATTTTGTAAAACGACATTTTGTTGTTTTTTGAATCCATCTTTGCGGTTGGACCAAAATGGCAGTAGGGCTTGTTCTTCATTCAAAACCCCTTGCTTGGCATCCGCTAAGATTTTCCTTAATAAGGCGTTTTTAAGAATGTGTTTCTCGTGGTTCTGTTTTTCTGCGAGGAGTGCTTCTCGCTTTGCCGGGTTGTCCAGCTTTTTCATATGGACTTCGAGATCCTGTAATAGCTTGGTGAATTTGTTTAGTGCCTGTAAAAACTGTTGGTCCAAAGTGTCCAATTGCCCGGTGAGCTTACTTATGCGCGAACTGTCTTCCTCAATCTCATTGAGTCTTTTTTGCAGCTCTATAAATTTGGTGTCACGAGCAATTTCCACTAAAAGTGAGCGGGGGAGTCCAGCAAATTTCTTTGGTGTGCCGGCTTTTAGAAACTCGCGAATCACTTCCAAATGGTTAGGGTTTTGCTGTTTGTATGCCTCCAATTGTTTTTGCGCAAATTTGTATTTGCGGAGGAAGTCCTTTAATACCGCTTGGGCATCCCCAAATTGGCAGAGTTGCAGATAGCTCACTGTACGTACGATGTAGGATTCCGGTTTATACGCCCCTTGGAAGTAGGCGGTGTGCAATGAAAACATGTTTCCTGCGGCACCTTCGTAATCCTTGTTGAGAATCTGGCTCCAGGCACTTTCCACCAGAGTCTCCATCCAAATGGGATGCTCTTGTTCAACCCGTCGATAGGTTTCAAAGGCTTGTTTGTAAAGCCCCTGTTGAAAATAAATTTGTGCGAGGGTGGCTGAACTAAGAGACTTGAGGTCCTTAGGTATTTTGTCGGCTGCGAGCAATAGTGACTCCAACTCTTTGCGGGCCTCGGGCACATCATTCGAACGATAGTGAATCATCGCTCTGAGAAATCGTGCCTCCGGTGCTTGTTGGCTCTCGACGGGGACTCGGCTGAGACTATCCCAAGCCTTTTGAAGGTCTTTTTGCTCCATGTAGGAGCGTGCGAGAGCTAATGGAAGATTTCCAATTTCAGTATCGGTAAGCCCCAGCTTCTGCACAAACGGCGAAAGAATCTGTGCATCCTCATAATCGTTGTTTTTGAGGGATTGCATCGACGAATTGAGGACTCGTTTGACTCTTGGGCCCTCTTTTTCCTCTTTCAGGAGAGTCTTGAAGTGCTCCATGGCGGCGGTTCTGATTTGCAACTGGGCATGACTGCGGCCGAGGATTTCGTGAGCTGCACCACGGGTCTCACTATGTTTCAATAGCGGGTTAGCAAGCCCGAGAGCGATGGGAGTGGTGTCGGTGTTTCGCAGTAATAATAAGGCTTCTAGAATTTTAAACTCCCCATCCGTTATTCGCTCCATCGCTAAGGCTTGAGGCTCAACCGGGGGTACGTCAGGCGATTTCCATTCCGGTGATAGTCGTGATTCTTGTCCACCAGACCAATTCACTTTTAAGGAAAAGCGCAAAAGAGGTGGTAATTTCACGGCCCCTGCTACCAGAGGGAGTTTGGGAGAGGCCAAGGATGGGCC
>JBILOD010000184.1:0-7484 GCA_044374645.1 Pseudobdellovibrionaceae bacterium
TTCATTTAAATAAGTAACAAACTCTGCTAAACCATTCGAATATTGAAAATCTAATTTTTTGCCTGTGCGTTCATCGCGCAAAGTAATGTGCAATCCCGCATTTAAAAAAGCTAATTCACGAAAGCGATTCGCCAGAATATTAAAATCATATGTGAGTGTGGGGTCTTTAAATATCTCACGGTCCGGTAAAAAATTAACTTTCGTTCCTGTAGTCGTTGCTGTTCCTATTTTCTGGATGTCTCCATCTGGAACTCCTCGGCGGTAGCCTTGCTTCCAGACACTTCCACCTCGTTTAACTTCGACCGAACATCGAGTTGAAAGTGCGTTTACCACGGAAGCACCAACGCCGTGCAGGCCGCCAGAGACTTTGTATGACGACCCATCAAATTTACCACCGGCATGTAAAACTGTGTAAACAACTTCTAAGGCTGACTTTCCTGTTTTATGTTTGTCCACAGGAATTCCACGGCCATCATCTTCAACAGTGATAGATTCGTCACCGTGAATTATAATTCCAATGTGCTTACAAAAGCCAGCCAAAGACTCATCGACTGCATTGTCCACGATTTCATAAACAAGGTGATGATACCCTTTAATCGAAGTATCTCCGATGTACATTCCGGGACGTTTTCTTACCGCTTCAAGTCCTTCGAGGACTTGGATAGAATCCGCACTATAACTTTTCTCTTCAGTAACAACAGGCGTATTTTGCTCTGACACCTTAACTCCCCTAATTTACAGAAATGAAAACTTCCCACCGTCCACCGAAATGTATCTTTGATTTTGGTTTGTTAAACCCTTACAAAGATATTGGTCAGTGGTAGTAATAAAAATCTGCCCTTCCGTCACATTCAATAGTTTTACGAGATTAGCTCTCGTCTGACTGTCCAATTCTGATAATACATCATCCAGAAACAAGACAGGTACTATACCATAGACCCTCCTATGATACATCAACTGAGCTAATTTAAAAGATAATATAAGGGCTCTTTGCTGCCCTTGCGAACAAAAAGTTCGCGAGTCTTTGTTATTTATCAAGAAATTGATGTCATGTTTTTGAGGCCCAACCAAACTGTGTCCTACAGCGAGTTCTGCCGTTTTTAACTCAGAGAGTCTATTTTGAAGAACATTCCGAATCTGTTCAAAAGAGTAATGCATCGCATTTTTATCTGAAATAAGATATTCCACAGAGATTTCCACAGGAATTGGAAAAAGGTCTTTTGCTACTTTCAGTAAATCTTCAGCAATGTGGATAATTCCTTGGATTCTGTGGAAAGTGAGCTTTGTTGCCAATTCAAGGAATTTCCCTTCATAGGAACTCAATAAGTTCTCAGCTTGCTCCCTCGTAAGACTTTGATTCACATAGCTCTTTAAAACTTTGTTTTTAGATCTTAACACACGCTGAAAATCATCGAACAAGGATTGATAACTAAGATCCGGACAAGAAAATAAAAAGTGATCGATCAAATCCCGTCGTTCACCACTTCCTTCCTTTACAGAAGCTAGGCTTTCAGGGCTGAACAACACAACAGGAAAAAGGCATTCTAGATTGTTGGAACTTATCTTTTTTCCATTGAGCCAGTGTGTTTTTCTGCCTTTATCAATAATCAGCTTTAAGTCATGACTTTCGTGACTCTCAAGTGACATGGATACAGCAGCTTGGTCGTGGCCCAAACGACTAAGATCAGAATTATCACCAAACCGAAATGTTTGTCCGGTTAGACACAAAATAATGCCTTCTATAAAATTCGTTTTTCCTTGGCCGTTGTTTCCAACCAAAACATTTAGCCCAGGTAGTAATTGAACCTGGGCCTCCTGAATATTCCGAAAATTATAATAGCGAATGGATCGTATCCACATACTAGAATCGCATAGGCATAACTACGCAAGTATAGTTAGTTTCTCCATGCGGACGTACTATGAGAGGCGAATTAGTGTCCTTGAGCTGCAAATCAACAAGTTCGGAATTAGTCGCTGCGAGAATTTCCATCAAGTAACGGGCGTTAAGATTGACTTTGAATCCTGGCCCCTCATACGAAACTTCAATTTCATCTGATGCTTCACCCAATTCACTGTTGTTCGAGCTGATCAGCATTTTCGCAGTACTAACTTCGATAACAACGCTCTTTGACTTTTGGTGAGCGTGAAATGATACCCTCTTGATCGAAGTAAAGAAAGGTTCTCTGGGCAAAATAATGTTGTGGTTGATGTTTTGTGGAATAAGCTGTTGATAATTGGGATAGCGGCCTTCTATCAAACGAATCAAAAGAACTGTTTCGTTATGTTTAACAACTAATTGTGCCCCTTCAATCGCAAGTTCCACAGAGTTATCCACGGTCTCAAGAATTTTGTTCAACTCGTGCACCCCTTTTCGAGGAATGATCACGCCAAAAAGTTTGGATGGATCTTCGCTGCAGTTAACTCCATCCACAGCTTTTGACACAACGGCGAGCCGGTGGCCATCAGTTGCAGCCATTCTCAAATTAAAAATACTATCTTTCCAGAATCGTTCCAAATAAACACCATTAAGGTGATATCGAGTGTCATCATTAGAAACACTAAATATAACTTTAGCGATCATCTCCTTCAAGGTCTGACCTGGAATTTTAAGAAACTCGCAACTGCCAACAACAGGAAACACTGGGTATTGATTTGGATCACAGCAATGTAACTTCGAACTATATCGCTTTTGCTGAATTTGCACCCAAGAATTGTCAACCGCGGTCAAACGTACGGGAAGATCGTTGAGCTCTTTAATGATTTCAAAAATATGTTTTGCATGTACCGTCACGCGCCCTGGCTTTAAAACTTTAGCTGATGCTTTTGTTGCCAGACTAATTTCAAGATCAGTTGCATAAACATGTAAAGTGTCTTGTTGCGCCTCAAAAAGCAGATTCACTAAGTTTGGCATATTAGCTCTTTTTTCTGCTACTGTTTGAGCTAATGAAATCATTTTCAGAAGTTCCGTTTTTTCAATTTCTACCTGCATTATGACCCCTCTTATTATTTCTTCTAAATATATATAAATATCTAGTAGTAGTAGTAGGAACGTGGATTCCGTTAATTCTTAACTAAGTACTTAAAAACACGTAGTTTTTTCTGTGGATATGTATGGGAACAAGTTGGCCCCAAAAGCTCAGTTTTTGTGGAGAACTCCAATCCACAAAGCAACCCACAAGGTTTTCCACAGAGTTATACAATATCCCCATTCAAAGTCCGTTGATATTGTGGATTCTGGTTGTTAACTCATCGATATCTCTCTTTAAATCCGGATCTGACGCCTGTAAACTCTTAACTCGCTCCCGTGCGTTAATAACAGTCGTGTGATCCTTGTTGCCAAAAGAACGGCCAATATCGGTTAAAGATTTACCGAGATGCTTCTCAATCAAAAACATGCAAACCTGGCGCGGAACAACAATCGATTTTACTCTGCTTGAGCCCTTGATATCCTGCAGGCGAACTTTGTAATAATCGGAAACAATGCGCTGAATATCTTCAATGGTTGCGGTGTTTTCATATTCTTGGATGGCTAAAACTTTTCGTGCCAAGTCCATATCAATCTGGAGTCCTTGAAGATCAGCAAACATTTTGAGGCGATTCAGGTTGCCTTCAAGCTCTCTAATGCTTGTTTTGGAAATTCGAGCAATATAATGGATTACTTCTTCAGTCAGTTTTACGCCCATCCGTTCTGATTTGTAACGCAAAATAGCCATCCTCGTTTCAAGATCAGGCATTTGAATGTTGGCGATAAGTCCCCACTCAAGTCGTGAGCGGATTCGATCTTCAAGACCATGAATTTCTCGAGGAATTCGGTCGCTGGCCACAATGACTTGTTTCCGTTTCTCGAAGAGCTCATTGAGTGTGTGAAAAAACTCCTCTTGCACGGATTCACCTCTACGGAGCCCCTGAATATCATCAACAAGAAGGACATCGAGGCCTTCTCGGTATTTCTGGCGAAACTTATCCATTTGCCCGTGTCTAAGTGATGAAACGCATTCGTTTATGTATCGGTCCACCGACACATAAACAACTTTCATGTGTGGAAATTTTTCTTTGATATGATTTCCTGCTGCAATCAACAAATGCGTTTTACCCATACCGACAGGACCACAAATAAATAGAGGGTTGTAACTGCTGCCGGGATTTTGGGCGATGTTGTAAGTTGCGGCATGTGCAAACTCATTGTTTTTTCCAACTACAAAAGTTTGAAATGTGTAGTCTGGATTCAGCACATCGTCGCCCTTTACTTTCTGTTGCTGATGCGGGTGGCGGATCGGTGCGCTGTGATCTGTTGGGGGAACCATGCCTTCAGAAGCACTCGGTGTTTCTTGAAGTAGCGTTTGTGAGTCTTGCAAGAAATTTTGGGACACTGAATCCTGGATAACTAATTGAATGTTAAATGGTTTTTTAAATAGATTGGCAATTTCAGAAACAACACCCTCAAGGTTATTTGAGATCCAATAGTGGTGCATCTTCGAAGGAACTCCGAGGTAAAGCATTAGAACTCCTTGAATTTCCTCAGTTTTCAGAAGCTGAACCGGACCAAGCCATGTTTGAAAAAGTTTGTTTTTATCATTTCGGGTGGTTAGGTTGGATTTTACTTGAGTCCAAAGATCGATCAAAGGATCCATGTATCCCCCTTTTTTGAAATATGAAAATTACTGAAAAACTGTGGAAAAGTGGTAGTAGCAGAGCCAGAAAGCGTTTTCAACTGTTGACCTACTCGCTTCGTTATGATTTTATTGGCCCTCTTTTTTAAATGATGGTTAGTGTCGTACTAAATGTTGTCGTGCTAATTTTTTGTTCTAAACACTATAGACTGGGAGTTTTGTTATGAAGCGAACATATCAGCCAAAAAACAGACGTCGTAAAAATACCCACGGTTTCCGCGCGAGAATGGCTACTAAAAATGGTCAGCAGGTTCTTTCTCGCAGAAGAGCTAAAGGTAGAAAGAGACTTGTGATCGCTGTTGGTGGAAAATAATCCGAAAACCTCATTGCATACCCGAGTTGATTTCAAATCGCTCCGCGAGAACGGTCAACGCATACAACCATGTTCATGGTTGGTTGTATTTTGGTTGCCCGGACATCCTAAAAAAGGTCGAATTCTTTGGAATTTGAGCCGGAAGGTTGCTAACTCTGTGGTTCGCAATCGTTTGAAGCGGAGGGTGAGGGAGTTTATTCGGGTACAGCTAAAAGATGTTGTTTTAGATTTTGGCCTCGATTTAAATGTGGTCTTTCGACCGAACCATAAAGACTTCTATAAGGATCTTCGGCGTGCAGACATCGATAAGGAACTTTATCGAATTGAGAAGAAGATTAGGGATCGCCTTAGAAAAGGTTCTTAAATTCGTCTCTATTTTAATGATGGGGGCTTATAGGACCATTGGCACAGCTCATTTGGGCGGCTGTTGTCGTTTCACACCGAGCTGTTCGGAATTCGCTCTAAATTGTTATCATCGATATAATTTTTTCAAGGCAACAAAGCTGACTTTGGGTCGGCTCATCAGATGTAGGCCAGGCGGCGGGTTTGGCTACGACCCAGTCCCTGAGAGAGGGGAGTTTAATGGATCAAAACAATAATAACTTTATGGACTCGAGAACATTGTGGGCCATTTTGTTGGTTGGAGTCGTTTGGTTTGGATGGCAACAATATATCAATAAGAAGTATGGCTCACAGAGTGCTCCTTTAGCGCTGTCCAAAGATAATGGAACCGGCAATCAGCAGGGTGCGAATGCTGTAACCTCGGCCCCATCAACACCAACAAAAGCGACAAACGTAGAGGCGAAGGCCGCAGAGGCGCCGGAGCAAATGACAGCGTTTGCGAATGAGAATTTCCAAGCCCAAATTTCCTCTAAGGGGATGGCTCTTAAAAAAGTTCAGTTAGCTAAATTCAAAAATCGAGATGGAGCCCCGGAGCAGTTCTCTGGAGGTGAGGCCGGGTTGTATGCGACGCTTTTGGGTGGACGAGCTGTCGACTTTAGCATTTCCAATCAGGGACAGGGTGTCTTTATTGGGGAGGCACATGTTTCAGGAATAAAGGTGCTTAAAAAGATCAGTTTTACTGAAGGGTATAATTTCAATGTTGAAACAACCTTCGAAGCTAATGAAGGCTTTTTACCTCCTATTCAAATGGTATTAGAAGACGATCTCAAAAAGGTAGAGGCCGGCAGTATTTTTTCTCCGCCGACCGACACACAGGAAATTTTTGTACGAAATCAAGAAGATGATCATGAGTTTAACTTGGCTCACGAAAAAGAGGGAATTTCCGCAACAGTGAAACAAGCGATTCTTACGAGTGTTAATGGTCACTATTTCAGTGCAGCGTTTTTGGATGGCTCAGAAATAATGCCTGATTTTTCTATGGATCAAAAACCGAGCGCTCCGTTTTTAAAGGGAAGCCTTATTTATTCAGTCGGGGCAGATAAAAAGGTTTTCACAGCTAAGGGCATTGGATTTATTGGACCGAAAGATATTAAGGTGCTTGAAAGTGTTGATCCGGTTTTCTTGAAGCTTGTTAAGTTTGGATTCTTCTCAGCGATAGCGAAACCTTTATTGATCACAATGAAATGGATTAATGGAATTTTAGGAAATTGGGGTTGGTCGATCATTCTACTGACATTGTTAGTGAGAATGGTGGTAATGCCTCTTCACATCATGTCGTTTCGCTCTATGAAAGCTATGCAAAAGGTCCAACCGCTGATCCAAAGCTTAAGAGAGCGTTATAAAGATGATCCTATGACCTTAAATCGTGAAATGATGGAGTTGATGAAAAAACACAAGGTAAACCCAATGGGTGGTTGTTTGCCGATGCTATTGCAGATCCCAGTGTTTTTTGCCCTCTATCGCGTCTTTAGCGAGAGTATTGAACTCTATCAGGCACCTTTTATTTTTTGGATCCATGATTTGAGCATTAAAGATCCATTTTTTGTTTTGCCAATCTTGATGGCCGCAGTGATGTATTTGCAGCAAAAAATGACTCCATCAACCATGGACCCAGCACAGGCAAAAGTAATGCAATTTATGCCGTTGATTTTTAGTTTTATGATGATTTCATTACCAAGTGCGCTTACCCTTTATATGTTTGTAAGTACATTTTTTGGAATTTTACAGCAGTATTTATTTTTGAGAGATAAGCCGTCGACCGTGGCAGTTAAATAGCCGAATTAGGAGGAAAAATGGCAGGATTTTTTAGTAAACTTTTTGGTGGTACAAAGAAAAAAAATGGTCCAGCAGAGACCGAGACTCTGATCAAAGACACTGTGCAAGGAATTATTGAGCGCGCTGATTTTAAATTAAAGTTTGAACTTACTCACACAGAGGAAAATGACGAGGCAGTAGTTATAGTTAATTTTGAAGGCCCGGATGAAGGACTACTAAAAGAACGCGAGGGCCAGTTGATTGATGCCTTTCAATTGTTGATTAAGCGAGTTTTACAACACCACCTTCCAGAAGACCGAACGAACATTGTGGTCGATTGCAAT
>JBILOD010000186.1:0-7419 GCA_044374645.1 Pseudobdellovibrionaceae bacterium
TAGGAATTCAATCAGCACCTGGATCAGCAAGACTCGCAGCCGATCTATTGACTAGTAGCTCGCCACTTTTTGATCCACACCCCTTTAGAGCGAATCGTTTTTAGGCTTTTCTTTATAATTAGAAATTATTTATCTTGGAAGATTTTTGATGGTATCGCGCAACTGCAGGCGATTTTCGCGACGTTTTTGACCCGCTTGCCAACGGCGATGATCCTCTTCAGTTTCAAGAATCAACTGAGGCACGGGAGTAGGCTTGCCATTCGCACCTAGAGCGACAAAGGTCAAGTAGGCAGACGCTGTATGGAAGTGATCTCCCGTCTTGGGATTTTCAGCGTCGACACGAACACCTACTTCCATTGAAGTCTTTGATACGAAATTGACGGAAGCCTTGAGATTCACAACCCAACCTTTACGGACGGGAGCGACGAAACTTAGAGAATCAATACTCGCAGTGACCACCTCGCGGCTGGAATGGCGTTGCGCACTGATTGCGGCCGCGATATCAATCCAGGACATAATAACTCCCCCGAAAATACTTTCGAGGGAGTTGGTATGAGAAGGTAACACGAGTTGGGTCATGATCACTTGAGAATTACGTACAGGTTTAGGATTCAAATGATTCACAACCCAACCTTTCTTACATCAACAATTTGATGGATTAAAATCCACCCATTGCACCGATGTCTGAGTTTCCTCTTCCAGCAATGATAGAGCCACTTACAGTTGCACTACCTGCGGGAATTGTCTGAGCCATGCTAGCTGCCTGTGCGGCAGGAGCTTGAGCAGCTTCAACGATTGGAGTCTCAGTGCGAGTTTCGTTTTCAACGAAACCAACATGAGGAAGACACCAAACGATGAGTTGAGCTCTAGACTTAACATTCATCTTTTTATAGATGTTCGTTAAGTGGAACTTAACTGTCTTCTCCGTTACAAACAGTTGATTTGCAACTTCCTTGTTAGACAAACCTTTAGACACGAGTTCAGCGACCTCGGCTTCTCTGTTTGATAGACCTTTTTGAATTAGGACATCCCTGAGCATCCTTGCTCCCTCCCCTAATATTGTTTACTTGTTTTACATTTTTCGACACTTTGATTGCTACCGATTTAGAGAATAGCGACCACCTATTTTTTAGTCTTACAGGTTTTCCTCTAGGTCGCAACAGATTCAATTCTGCTTTTTTAAAACTAGACCGGTTTTTAGACCAAGAACTCCACAAAGAGCCCACCGAAAGGAGCAATCGCGGGCCTGCATATGGATCAGTGCTGCTCAATTTTTGCAAAATCGTTGTAAATAGATTTAAGTTTTCTCACTGCTCTACCGATAGTGTTCTCGTTAGACTGTTTCATTAACAACAAGGAGACAATTCATGTTTTCGCCGGATTCAAAATTCATTGTCGTGGATGACTTTGCTACAATGCGAAAAATTATCAAGAAGGTTCTTTCAGAGTTAGGTTACACCAATATTGATGAAGCGGAAGACGGAGACAAGGCTCTTCCGATGATTCAAGAGTCTGCAAAAACGGGCAAGCCCTATCAATGCATTATTTCAGACTGGAATATGCCAAACATGGAAGGCATTGATTTACTCAAAGCTTGTAAAGCAGATGGTTCACTTAAGGATATTCCCTTTATGTTGGTGACCGCCGAAGGAGAGCAAAAACAAATTATTGAAGCGGCCAAAGCCGGAGTTTCTGATTATGTGGTCAAACCCTTCAACGCACAAACTCTCAAAGAGAAGCTCGAAAAGGTTTATCAACGCCACAACACTAAAGCAGCTTAAAAAGGAGCCTTATCATGGGAGCAGCACCTAATACAGCCGGAAACATATTTTTTGATAAGGCTTTATTGAATACTTTCATCGACAGTGTGATTAAAACCCTTGGAGATATGGCTCAAACCAAAGTAACTCCGGGTAAGCCTTCGATTGAAGGCAAAGTCACAATAAAAGGTGAGGTAGCGGGCATCATTGGTATGGTGGCCGGGGATGCTAAAGGAACTTTGTTGATTTGCTTTACGAGCCGAAGTGCCTTTAAAATCATCGAAAACATGCTGGGTGAAATACACACCGATGTGACACCTGAAGTGACTGACGCCGTTGGTGAACTTACTAATATGATTTACGGATCAGCAAAAACCACACTGAATAAAATGGGCTATCAGTTTGAAATGGCCATCCCGACCGTGGTCACTGGTGACTTTCAAATCAGTGGAAGCCATAACGGCGTCACTTTGAGCATCCCATTTTTAATTGAGCCCGACATCAATATGTATGTCGAAATAGTCCTGCAACAATAGTCGCTTTAATTAAATAGCTGCTCAACAAAGTATCTTCGGTGTAATTTCTAAAGATATTAGCAGCTCTTTTCAAACGACCACCTACCATTTATCCACTATACGATAATGGTTCTGACCGCCGATCATTTTGTAACTATCCACTTCTTCTAGAAAATTCCCCTGTTTCCTACCAATCCAACGAATTGGGCCATCGGCCATCTTAATCCATTTCGGCGAATTCGGAACTCGAAATGCACTGGCAACATCAAAACCCATCGCAAGATTCTCCAAAACCCAAGGATATTCAACCTCCGCATTGGCATTCACCTTACGACTGCCCACCACCACTTTGAATCCTAGATCCAGAAAGGATTGAATGTGACTCATGCCAAAACAAGAAAGATTATATAAAAAACCAAGCTTCTCAAATTGATTAATCTCACCGTTGATGGCCAAGATCTTCCTCTTCAACGCCCGCACCCATTCACTCACCAGTAATGAGCCATCATAGAAAGCAATCTTGTCCGGCAGACCGTGAACTCCCAAAATAACATCCACCTGATCAATTGTTTTATCCTGTACCATGGCTACTAATTTTAGCTGAGCTCCCTCGATGGTCGCATCCTGATCACGGAGTAAAACCATTTGTGAATACACACTACGCATGAGGGCCAATTGACTTGGCACGCGCCACGCCAAATCTTCAATTTTTTCATAGAGAGGAGCCAATTCTTTGAGACCACGATGATCTAGCTCACTGATAACCAACAAGGCGCGACTCTTGGTCCAAGCCATGGTGCCCGTCCCGCAAAGCACTATCCCGAAAATCAAACTTCGTTTAAGGATGGTGATCATAGACATACCCCCGTCCAAAAATGATCATCAAATTTGAAAACCTCGTCCAGGGTTTTCAATATCAGTCCCACTATAATTTTCATTTATTTAGCCTTAAGATAAGGTCAGCACTTACAAAGTCGAGCCTTCCACGTCAATCAAACAACAATTATGTTTCACAACAAGATTTAAAATGTTCGCACCAATGCCGTCCGTTTTGACCAAATCAAGGCCGCGAGAATGAAGGCAATTTAGCCCAAAAGAGGAGAACGATGAGTTGGTCTAAATGGATGACCTTGGGTTCAGACCCGCTGATTGAGTTCATCCCAACGCTTATAAAGGACTTCAATTTTTTCTTGCTGCTTACCTATAAGAGTTGTGAGTTCCGTCAACTTTGAGAATTGACTTGCTAGCTGAGGGTCTTGAATCTCCCTCTGAAGTTTTTCTAAAACGCCTTCCGCCTCCATGATGGTGGCTTCCATCGAATCCAATTCAAGCTGATCCTTGTAGGTGAGCTTCTTTTTGGCGACCGACTTGCCTTCAACAACTTTGGCATTCGAATCCTTTTTGGCACCAGAAGTTTTTATTTGACCAGTTTCCGCCCTAGTTTTGCGCCATTCTTCCCACTGAAAGTAATCAGCGAATTTCTCAATACCACCGTGACCATCAAAAGCCAGGAGCTCGGTCGCCACCTGATCCATAAAATAACGATCATGAGTGACGAGAATAATGGCCCCTGGGAACTCATCCAATGCCTCTTGCAAAGTATCAAGGGTGTCAACATCCAGATCATTGGTCGGTTCATCCAAAATAAGAACTTGCTCGGTCTGCAACATCATTCTAGCCAGTAGCAACCGACTCTGCTCTCCCCCTGAAAGACGCTCCACAGGAAGATCCATTTGTTCCGGTCGAAAATGAAATCGTGAAAGGTAAGATCGAGCAAACACCGGCTGCCCTTGTAAATGCACATAATCACCATCGGGACATATATTTTTCAAGACACTGAGCTTAAGATCCAAGCTCTCTTTGCGCTGTTCGAAGTATGAAAACTTCACCCCATCAGTAATTTTCACCGTACCGGAGTCAGGCGGGGTCTGCCCCACTAAAATACGAATCAACGTGGATTTGCCACAGCCATTCGTACCTATTAGACCAACACGGGCTTTTGCCGCCAAAACAAAATCAAAATCCTTAAACAAAACTTGTTCACCAAAGGTCTTCGTGACCTTTTGCGCCTCAATCAGTTTTTTGGGAGAGCGCCCTACCCCACCAAAATCAAACTTCGACAATCGTTCTCGACGCTTATCTTGCAGCATTGAGACTTCTTCTGCCAAATCGTGGGCGCGTTCTATTCGCGCTTTTTGCTTTGTTTGCCGTGCCTTAGCCCCACGCCGTAGCCATGCTGTCTCCTGTCGCAAAACATTGCGCCGAGCATCCGCCAATCGGGCTTGTGCTGATAACAAAGAATCCTTCACCGCCAAAAAATCCGCGTAGGTTCCTTCAAATTTAATCAATCCATCGGGATTTTTGCGATCTAAATCAAAAATACGATCACAGGTGTTTTGTAAAAATAAGCGATCATGAGTAATAATCAAACAAGCTAATTGATTTTGCCGGTCCAACCACTCTTCCAACCACAAAATACTTTCAATGTCCAAATGGTTCGTTGGTTCGTCAAGCAATAACAGGGTCGGGCGCTTCGCCATTTCGCGGGCCAAGGCAACTTTTTTTTGCCACCCTCCCGACAACTCTGCCACTGTTCGGTCATGACTGAAACCCGCTTCATCAAAACCAAACCGAGCGATAAGCTCCCAAGCTAAAGCCATGTTTTCGGGATCATCAGGATCACCGGTATTATTCAAAATCGATTCATAAATCGTTTCTGTTGAATTAAAACGAGGATTTTGCTCCAAATAACCCAGGCGCAATCCCTGGGAAAAACTGATTTGCCCCTCATCCGACTCCATGCTTTTGGCGATAATCTTCAACAACGTGGACTTACCAGCCCCATTTGGGCCGATCAGGGCAATCCGCTGACCATCATCAATTGAAAAACTAATCTTTGTAAATAACTTTTGTGCACCAAAAGCCTTTGAAATCTGAAATGCCGAAACTAACACTGCCATGTTTTATTCTACTTCCATAGTTTCCACTGCCATGCAGTGAGATGAGGAGGAGTTATTCGATTTATGAGCATCCTTAGATTTCAACTTGAATTCCGACTTCAATCACCTGATTGGGTGGAATGCGAAAGAAGGCTGTAGGACGTTGGGCATTTTTCGACATGACCGCAAAGAGTTTCTCCCGCCAAATGGCCATACCCGGAATCTTCGATGCCAAAATGGTTTCCCGCCCCAACACAAAGGTGGATTCTTCGACATGGAGATCGATCCCTTTTGCACGGCAGGCCTCAAAAATATGACGAATTTTGGGCGTTTCCATAAATCCATAGCGTGCCACAACACGGAAAAAATTCTGTCCCAACTCTTGAATACTCACGCGATCTTCCCGCGGAACAGAAGGCACTTCCTCCGAAAGGATCGTCAATACAATCACTCGCTCATGGATGATTTTATTATGTTTCAAGTTATGCAATAGGGGAACCGGTACACCCCAGGTTTCCGAAGACATATAAATTCCGGTACCGGGCACTCGAATGGGCTTACTTTCGACAATTTTTATAAGAAAATCTTCCATTGGAATAGAGCGCGCTTTAAGCGCCGCCGCCAAAATCTTTCTCCCTTTCTTCCAAGTGGTCATTAACAAGTATACAATGGCTCCCACAACGAGTGGCACCCATCCCCCATGCATGATCTTCATCAAATTAGGGAGGAAAAAAGTGATATCAATCGCCAAAAAACTAGTGAACAAAAGGCCTGCTGCCCACTGAGACCAATTCCACAGCCGAATCGCCACCACCCAAGCCAACAAAGTTGTAATCACCATAGTCCCAGTCACGGCAAGACCGTAGGCGGAGGCCAAGCGACTGGAAGAACCAAATTCCAATACCAACCAAATGACCCCGGCAAAAAGTGCCCAATTAACTGCGGGAATATAGATTTGGCCGATTTCTCTGCTCGAAGTATGAATGATTTGAATGCGCGGACAAAAACCGAGCTGCACAGCTTGCCGAGTGAGAGAAAACACTCCAGAAATTAGAGCTTGTGAGGCAATAACCGTAGCGAGTGTGGCCAGTACCACCAAAAATCCGATCATCCATTCAGGAGCTAAGAAATAGAATGGGTTTTCGATGGCGGCAGGATTATTCAGCAACAAAGCACCTTGACCAAAATAGTTAAGCACGAGGCCCGGCAAAGCAACCGCAAACCATGCCAAACGAATCGGGTTGCGCCCGAAATGCCCCATATCCGCATACAAAGCCTCCCCCCCAGTAATTACGAGAACCACACTTCCAAGAATTAGGACTCCCACAGATCCATGGGTGAGGAGAAAATCAATGCCATGCCAGGGATTGACGGCCGCCAATACTTCGGGATTACCAACGATCGCACCAAAGCCGAGAACCCCAATCACAACGAACCAAACAAGAATTGTTGGCCCAAACACAACACCAATCCGATGGGTCCCCGCCGCCTGAAAGGCAAACAAAAACGATAGAATCACACAAGTCACTGGTACAACTAAGGTATGTAGGCCCGGCGCCAAAATCTCTAACCCTTCAACAGCACTTAAAACTGAAATTGCAGGAGTTATAATACCGTCCCCATAGAGAAGCGCTCCTCCAGTTAGGCCCAAAATTACGACAACATTAAAAAACCACCCATCTTTGGTGACGCTTTTCTGCGCCAAGGCCATAAGGGATAAAATCCCACCTTCGCCCCGGTTATCAGCTCTCATAACGACGAACATATACTTAAAGCAGATCGTCACAATAAACGACCACAAAATTAAGGATAGAACTCCAAGAATATTTTCAGGTGTCAGGGGCAACCCATGCTCGTGCGAAAAACATTCGCGAAGGGCATAAAGAGGCGATGTCCCGATATCCCCAAAGACTATCCCGAGGGCACCAAGGGCTAATGCGAATAAACCATGTTTACTATGACTTGAAGGATCTGTTGACTGGCCGATGGAATGACTCCTTGTGAGAAACGCTGTTGCGTACACTGGATTTGTTTAATTAGATTCCGCTTAAAAAGTCCAACTTCGTCCCTCGTGAGCCTCGCGCCGTTGACGCAACTCACTCGGGTAGCATCGCTTCATCTCTCACTCAACGTAGAGGAACTACGCCTCGTTCGATTTGAAGCTTGCCGCCTTGAATTTGGCTCTTTTTCAGCAGAATCTATTTA
>JBILOD010000255.1:0-5973 GCA_044374645.1 Pseudobdellovibrionaceae bacterium
CATTGGCGATGCGATCATGGCGGTCTGGGGAGCCCCTAAGTCCACTCCTCGCGATGCCCAAAACGCCGTCCGCGCTTGCGTAGAAATGCGCAAGGCACTTGCCGATTTGAACCAGCGACGTGGTGCCAAAGGCCAACCACCCATTCTCATTGGTATGGGCTTGCACACCGGCCCCGCAATTTCAGGAACTATTGGGTCTGATGATCGTATGGAATACACAGTGATTGGCGACACCGTGAATATGACTTCACGAATAGAAAGCTCAACCAAAGCGTTTGGAACTGATCTACTGATCAGCGAAGCCACGGCCCGAGCGGTTGATACTGAGTTTGCTCTCACCCATGCTGGCAGTGCCGAGGTTAAAGGTAAATCCGAACCACTGAACCTTTATAGGGTTATTGGTTACAAGGCACAGAACGGTGAAATCACTGAGGTGAAAACTCCCTATTCAAGTTACCAAGCCGAACACGCTGAAAAGGTTAAAATCGCCTGATCCCCCGGATAATCCAATCCTGCCCTCAGGCAGGCTTCTATTGATTGAGCTCTACTGATAGGGCTCGATGTAAACGGCCTCAAAAGCATAAGATACATCGCCATACATAGTGCGCTGAGTTTTAACTCGAAGCGTCCCATGCACCCAAATCGGGCCAAAGGCCACTTCGGTGCCCTGCTTGATATCCACCAGAAGCATTTGATTTGGTGGTGGTGGCGGTACATGAATGCAGGCCTGCGGGGTCGGCACCAGCAGAAATTGCGTCACTTTTTTCTGGTTGTCTTCCAATGGCACCATAAAACCCGGAACTTTAACCAAACTGCCATCATACTTTTTTAAACTTGGTGGCACCGAGCCGGTCACATAGTCCATTTCTCCCAACAAACGCCAATCGATTTCAACCTTAGCTGTTGTCTGCATTCCTGAGAAAATGCGCGGCACCAGATACCCTAATACAAACAGCCCAGCAATGAGTCCAACCACTACAAAAAGAATTTTTTGCTTTTTTACCAAAACTACTCCCTACAAAGCTCCCGAGCTTGATCCTAATCAATTTACGCGGGAAGTCCTCCTAATACTCTATTCTTGAACTCCTCATTCAATAAATCTAGATTGAATGCATGACAACAAATCTTCAAGCCGTGCGCGGCACCCGTGACCTATTGCCCGAAGAGTGCGAGCGTTTTCGCCTCGTTAATTCAACCGCCTACGAACAGGCCCGTCGTTATGGATACGGCGAGATTATGACACCTATGTTTGAGTTCACCGATGTTTTTCAACGAACCCTTGGTGACACCTCTGACATCGTCAACAAAGAAATGTACACCTTTCAGGATCGCGGGGGGGACTCGCTCACTCTGCGCCCGGAGGGCACGGCGGGCATCGCTCGAAGCTTCATCTCCGAAGGAATGACACAAAATGTTCCTGTTCGACTGTATTACTGCGGCCCAATGTTCCGGTACGAGCGACCTCAAAAGGGCCGATACCGCCAGTTTCACCAAATTGGCGTAGAATGCTTGGGAATCAACTCTCCCCTTGCGGATGTTGAATGCCTTGCGATGAGTAAAGATATCCTAACCGCTCTCCAACTGGGTGATAAGGTTCAACTCGAAATAAACACATTGGGTGATATTGCCTCTCGCCACCAATATAGAGAACGCCTCCTTCAGTATTTCACTCAATTTAAATCGGACCTTTCAAGAGAATCCCTCGAACGTTTGGAGAAAAATCCACTTCGAATTTTGGATTCAAAAGATGAAAACGATCGAAAGTTAGTGGCCGGTGCGCCAGAACTTGCAGATTGCCTAACAGACGAAGCTCGCAAGTTTTTTGATCGCGTCGAACTTGGACTTGCTCAACTCGATATCAGCTATATCAAGAATCCTCGTCTTGTGCGTGGCTTAGATTACTATTGTCACACAGTCTTCGAATGGACAACCAATCTATTGGGAGCACAAAGCGCTGTATTGGCTGGTGGTCGTTATGATGGCCTCATTCAATCTATGGGCGGACCTGTGACTCCAGGGGTTGGCTGGGCTTCAGGAGTAGAACGCCTGTCATTGCTCATCGCTGATTCAAACTTGAAGGTTGCCCAGATTCCAAAAGTCGCAGTGATCTATGCGGAAGAAATAGCTGAAGGCAAGGCCCTCCAAATGACTCACCAGCTGCGCCAATTAGGGTATCAAGTGGATCTTCCCCTAACAGGCAATATGGGTAAAAAATTTAAACGCGCTGATAAGGTTGGCTGTCAAGTTGCAGCCATTCTTGGATCGACAGAGATCAATGAACAAAAAGTTACCATTAAAAATTTATTAACTGGTCATCAAGAAACCTTAAGTGAAGAGCATTTTTGGAATCGATGTAGTCAACAAAATTTGACAAGTATGTAGTAGTATTCTCAAATTCTATCTCTATAATCAGCGCTCAAGGTGGTTGAGTTCTGATTCAATTCGCCCTCAGGTAAACCAATGGGATTGACTTGAGGGCGTTCGTTTTCTTTATGAACTCTCACCATATTTAGATTCTGCTGAAAAAGAGCCAAACGCAAGGCGGCAAGCTTCAAATCGAACGAGGCGTAGGCAGGGCGGGGTTTCCCCTCTACGAAGGCGGGCCACGTTGAGCGAGGATGGGGGGGGCTGCGAACCTGATTGAGATGTATCGGAGGAGCGAGATTCACGAGGGACGCCGACGGTGGCCTTTTTAAACAGAATTTATTTAATGCCGCTGAGGGGGAGGATATATGATGGAGAGTTTTATCCAAAATTTTGAACACACTTATAGTCATGATGACCTTCTGGCACATGTCAAACTCGAACGAAACCGAGCCCGACTTCATTCACTGAGCGAGGTTTCGGAATTGGTGTTACATGATTTAACTAATCCGCTAGCCGTGGTGAAATTTTGTATCGAGCAGCTAGAAACCAATCCAAACCTGCTGACTGAAAAGCCCCATTATTTGGAAAAATTAAAAACAAATCTTGATAGGGCCTTTGACATTATTGATTCTTTTCGTACGGTGGTGAGAAGAGACAAGGATACCGAATGGTGCCGTCTTGATGCTTGTCACAAAGCTGCCGTCAAAATTATTCAATCTCAATTGAAACAAGACTTGCAGTCTTTAATTGTTGATTTCGATCCATCCCTTGAGGGCAAACTTATTCAAGTTCCCCAATTTGATGCTGTCTTTATCCTCGACACTATTTATCGAATTCTGCTTTTTGAAAATCCTCATTCAGCCCAAGATCAACTCTACTTAGAGGTCAAAAATGAGGGTAGAAACGAGAAAGAACTCATTATCAGTCTCAAAACCAACTCGATGTGCGATCTCGATTTATCAAAGTCAGGTAGCAATCGAGTCAATTTGTTCAATTTGCGCGCCATCCATCAACAGTTAGTCACTTATGGTGGACATGTTGGCTCATTGGACAAATCTTTAACTGATAACTCTGGAACCATTTTAAAAATTGGCCTACCATCACTTGACATAGGCACATGAAGGGAAACTTTATGGAAGTATTTATTCTTGAAGACGACAAAAGCTGGCAGTTTGTATATCAAGAAACTCTCGGTATGAGGTTTGGTATCAAGATCTTCTCTACCTTAGAAGAACTCGAAAAAGCTTTAGAAGCTCAGACAAAACCATTTATTTTGTTGGCGGATCTGAAGCTTCAGGATCGAAGCTTCCTATCGTATTTACGTGAGCATCCTGATTTGCCGAAACTCGCTAAGATTCTAGTGATTTCTTCAACGGATGAAGTCGATATCCTAGAGGAGTGTTACTCCCTCGGAGTCTCTGATTATTTGACCAAACCAATTAACACCCATGAGTTGGTCGTTAAGACGAAGCGATTGTTCGATCTCGCCACCTATAAAAATTCACTAGGCCTACAAATAGATCGAATGTCCAATCGCATCACCTACCATGAAACGGATGTACAATTGACTCCACGCGAGTTTCAAATCTTGAATTATTTGATTGAGCGTGGAGATGCAGGTGTTCAAAAAGAGGAATTACTTCAATCCATCTGGAAGAACACAAATGTTACCTCAAATACCGTAGAGGTTCATATTTGTAATATTCGCAAAAAACTGGATGCCATTGGCTTTGAAATCATCACCAAGGCTCCACACACCTTTTGCTTGGTCCATCGAACAGAAGAAAAGCCAGAATTAGCACTTTAGCTCAAACATGAGCGCGCCATAAAATGGCAAAGACGGTTTATGGCAGGCTCAGCTGGAATGATCCAGCTCTCGAAGTGCTTTTTTTTGCTTTACGTCTTCCCCTTTTTTCAGAGCCCACTCCCTCAAACGGAATTCATTTGCTACGCAGTAATTCATCAGGGTAAGAGGCAACCACTGGGGTTGAGAGTCCTCCTCAACCAATAGAGTGAGGTCCCAAATCATGAAGAACATTTTTTTAATGCCCTACCTACTCTTGGTGATTTTTATTCAGGAAAGTCATGCAGAGAGTTTAAGTACAATGAGTGATAGAATGATTCAGGACTCTGCTGCCATCAGAGGGGACACCGTAAGAGGGTACCCAGGCGGCACCACAAGCAGGGGCACGGCCACACCCTATTCACCGGGCGAAATAGACCTACGGACACAAACTCAACCTTTCATTCGCCAGCACCCAGATATGTTTTTTGAACAACAAAAGGCCAAAGGCGAGGAGCTTAAACTTAAACAAATTCTCAAGAGTGTTGATTCCTTAAAATTTGAAACTCGCAATACAGACGTTAAAAAAGAGGTATTTTCACTACCAGAACTCGGTGGTCATAAAGTCCTGGATTCTAAAAGATCGCAGACTTTTGAGTCTTCTTCTTTCGAGTTTTGAACCCAAAACTCCAATGCCTGATAGAAACCAGCAAAGTCCTTTCGCCTAAATTATTTTTATTTTTCTTTGAATTTCAGATGAGGGACGGCGTAAACATCATCATTCAAGACATAATACCCTTGCCAAACGAGCTCTAAGTCCTTTTCAAGATTAGGAAACTCAATCCCTTTTTCCTTATGAATAACAAGTATCCGCGCATTCGGCCCCCGTTGAATATTTGCTTTCAACGAAAACACCTCTGGATACTTTAGGGAGAGCCACTCAACCCAGGTCATTTTAGTTATCCCATCCTTTAATGTAATTTCATCGCCGCGATATGGGTCACTAAAAGTAGGATCAATAATCGTCGGGTTGGTGCGATCAACAACGCCATCACCCAAGAATAAATAGCCTTTCCCACCGTTAAGGAGAGCGCCAAAAATGGCTCTTAAAATTTGGATCCGATTGGGCGAATAATAAAAGGCCGCATAGACATCGGCGATGAGCTTGGCCTGATTTTCATAGCTAGGTAGAATATTTTCCGTAAACCCTACCTCTACCTTTTGGTCAACGCTCAGAAAATGGGGATGTTCCAAAATTTCAGTTAAAAGATACCTCAAGATCTTTGAATATTGCACATCTGTGAGTAATTCGGGGTCGAGATAAAAATCAAGCGAATCAGGAAACGGGATTTCAAGAATCTTACAAATTCTCTTAAGTACGCCAATTCCAATTTTTGTAGAGTCCCTGAGTTCAATCCCTATTGGATAACCCTTTGTTGGATGTTTGATAAAACTCATTCTATCAAGTATCTGTTTTATTGGCCTTCCATAGAGCCCAACAATTTGATTAAACCCTCGCCGATAGTCCTGAGGATTAACCACAACCACTTTTGCACCTGTCTGTACAGCCACTTGCCGAGCAGCTATGCCCATACCACCACCCGAATCAATAAACAGATCTTGAGGAGTCAGACTATCCACAGCCTCTGAAAACTCTGCAACGAGCAACACTTTGTAATCTCTTAAACCCCTATCATTAGTTTGACTGTAATCCTCCGCTGAAACCTCAGCATTGAGATTCTTCACCTCTAAGAGGCTCTGATTATCAAGCGCATCGCTGCATCTTGAAGAGGTTGCGGTACTTGTTTGCACAAAACCGATCA
>JBILOD010000187.1:0-7402 GCA_044374645.1 Pseudobdellovibrionaceae bacterium
AAAGACGAGAGGATACTTTTTAACATCAATAAGCTCTCCCCATCTCAAATCTTCCGGCATTGGTGCCGACAAAAATTTGGGGCGTGCGCCACCAGCAGCTAGATTCATTATAGTCTTCAATCCCGGACTCACGTAATCCGTGAGCCACCAAATTGCTTGATGAGCTCCTATTAATTGGCAGAGGCCCTTGATCTCTGCTTCACCCATATAATAGATAAGCCCCTCCGACAAAATCAAAACCTTCTTCTGTGAATTCTCCAGAAGGATTCTCTCCAAGTGGATAAAAATCGCTGGAGGCTCACAAGAAATTGAATTGTAACGAAAGGCCAATGGATGCCTTAGATGGAACTCTTCTTTCACCTTTAAGATTCTTCCATCATCCACATCGTACCAGGTCAGCCCTGAGTTTAGGGGCAACCGCCATGGACGAGCATCATATCCACATCCAATATTGACAACCACCTCGATGCCTTCCTCCTCCAGACATTGACACAACAAACGATCCATCAAATGGGTCCGTGCCGAAAAGGCCCACCGTAGTGATTTTCCAAAAGTCATTCGTTCATACGTCTTATGATCTTTATGTGTAAAAAGCTCCACGGCCATTGGATCATAAAATTCAATCGGGTTTATTTGTGACTCTTCAGCGCGATACCAGGCCATCCACTCTGCGGTGTCAATCAACTCCATTTTCATAGTCTTACTTTGCATTCAATTGTTGGTGAACAACTTCTGCCATCTTCGTAATGGTCGTCAATTGAGAGAGATTCAGATCCCGTTGCATAGTCAATTGATAGCGCTGGCCCAAGTCGGCGAATATTTCCATCTTCTTGACTGTATCAATTCCTAATTCCTCATCCAAATCAACGGCGGGTTGGACCATTTCCAATGGGTACCCTGTTTTCTCCACAATTATTTTTTGCAAAAAGCACTCAATCTGACTCACACTCTCGTGCTGAACGACTTTCGTGTCCTGTATCGCCGTTGGAGCTTCTGTGGGCAATATTGTTGCAGACGCTGGTATTGAAGCCGAAGCAGGAGCTGCTAGTTGAATTGGTAATTCGGTTCCCAGTGTAGCTGCCGTGCGAATTGGTTCTCTCCCCAAGTCCATGGTTTCAATCAATTCATATCCATTGAGTAAGAATTTACTGATGAAACGCTTTTGATCCGTCACGTGTTTCCGAAAACCTTCATCTCTCAATTTTGAAAGAAACTTTTCGTCCTCAAGGTAGGTTGCCAAAGCAACGAGTTCAGAAATCCGATGGGTGGAAATTAAGTCCATAAATGTTCTCCTGTTAATTTGTTTAAATTGGTTGTTTGATGGGTGAGTTTTTCAATGGTCAACAACACCTCGCCACTGTCGCCATCGTAAAAGGCCACAGCGAATTCGAGATGACTCGCTGAAAATCGCTTTTTATTGATCGTAATAGCAAAACGATGAATGCCTGTGAAAGGTTTCATCCAGATGAGTCCATCGATTTGGTGGGGCAAAAAGTGAAAACTCGAACTTTGGGCTAATTCTGGAAATGCCACAACTCCCTGATTCATTGCATCGAGAACATAGCCATCAGTCTCATCGGAATCTCGTTCCACCCAAAGAATGACTCTTTCATTACCTTTGACTGAATATTTTTTGATCTTTTGAAAGTCCGGTGTGAGATGCCCATCAAAACGAGCGTTGAGGTTCTGGTATAACTCAGTACCACTGGAAGCAAATTCGAATTCTTTCATTGATAATCGCTGAACTTGAGCATCCCCCCTCAATGGAACAAATTCGGCCTCCACAAAGGTCTCCATTGGATTCAATACCACACCTTGAGTCGATAGCCGAGCAGCTTGGCCAAAAATCTTTGTTCCCTGCAGAGTAGAATCGGAGTTTTGTCGCCGGTGCAAATACATGAGCGGATGAAATTGGCCGTCCGACTTTAAGGCTCGCAGAAATGAAACTTGCTTCACTCCAACGTTTTGTACTCCAAAAACCTTACGAGACCACTGTGCCATAAGGTCGATCCAGAAAACACCTGGCAATACTGGCCCACCTTGAACAAAATGCTGCTGCCAGACAGAACTTAACAAATCAGGATTTACAACCACTATAGATTTATATTGAGCGGAAGGACTCACATCCGCCATTCTTCCATCTTTCAAATCAAATTTTAAAAACTCAGGGCCTTGGGTGATAAGATCAGGTACTGAGGGGGTGACCACCTCAAAACAATTTGTCCCATTCGGAGAGGCGTCAACCAAGTACGACAGCCCGTCGGTCAGAGAAATAAACTTGAAGCCTCTCTCAATCAGAATTTCTTTAATTCCACGGACGGCCATGCCAACGTCGTCCCAGGCCGGCCAGAGTATATTTCGAACGTTTGAGTGCGGAAACTCTGTTTTCAGATGAACTGAATAGGCTTTATAAAAAGCATTCGCGGCCGAATAGTCTGTCTGTCCAACATTACCAATCTCAGCCGTGATCGAACTAAAAAGCGCCACCTGGGCCAATTGCTCTGCTGGAGCATACTTCTTGAGAGCCCTAAACAAATTTTGGGACCCTCGGACTTTTGTTTCAACGACTCTTCGAAAATCGTCCTCTCGCTTGTCGCGAAACAGCTTCGAGAGCTCGATGCCAGCAGCATGATAAATGCGGTTGATGACTCCATACTTTTGAAGAATTTCTGTGATTTTGAATTCCGTTGCGACAGAGTCACAAAGATCCAAAGCATAGTAATCAGCAACAATGCCATTCTCTCGCAATTGTGAAAGTTTTTTTGACAGCCGTTGTCCCTTTTCAATCAAAGTCCAGCGGCGGCTCAATTCACGAAGTGATTCCTTAGAGTTCAATTTCAGTTCCTCTTCAAAAAACTTCGCCTTGTCCTGCTCCGTCGAAGCCTGAAGTTTTGTTCGCCCCATAATTACAAATTGGGTCTCCGGAAATTTCTTCGCCATCATCATCATTAACTCGAAGCCAAGGTCTCCCAGTCCACCGGTAATGAGAACAACGCCTAGTGTGTTTTCATTGGTCTCTGGCAAGGGTTTTGTGTTGAGATAATGGGACCGGGCGACCTTTAAAACCGGAAAAACTTCGGTATAGGAGCAACACCAATCTTTGAGGTCCGACTTTAAGATTTGCAAACGCGACAGCTTTAGTAGATTCCACTGTGGGACTCGAACGAAATAAGCATCGTCAATATGTTTTTCCAGAACTAAAGACCGGTAAAAAGCCCGCGACATTTGAAACAAGGCAGAAACCGAAGACGTTCTTTCCTGACAGACTGGATAGTCATCCTGACCCCACAGCTGAATTTGAAGAAAGCGGCCTCCTTTCAAGATCAATTCCTTGATGAGCCTCACTTTTAAATAGAAAATGTTTAACACCTCATCGGAGTCTGAGTCGCCAAATCCCAATTGATCTATGAGGACGATCTCTTTATCCTGCACAAATTCAATCTCTAGCAGATCTTTTTCCGTCTTCCAGATGAGGAACTTTGTTTCGGTCGCCGACACCCATGGTAGATCCTGTTGAGGTTGACCGATCACTTCTCTCCAAGTCATCAGCGATGATTGCTGAGTTATATCGGATGATGGCTGAGTTGTTTCGGATGCTCGATATCCTCGATACGGCCCACTCCCGGAGGGCACTTGATTCAAAGAAACAAAGGTTTGTTTGACTTCGGGTCTAAAAACGTAACTGACCGCTGAATTATAGCGATTTAGTGTATTGGCGGTAGGCCAACGGGCGACTTTTCCTCTTTCCAAATCAAATTGGTCACCCAATACGGCAAACGACTCTTCCCACTCTTGAAAAGGTCTCGATGTGAGTTCCTGCAATCGTTTGAGTCGAACCAACGAGTCGGTGCGATCATTTTGACTTTGGATATGTTGAAAATGGTTGGTGCACTGAAAGAGATCACCAATTCGATGCTCCATTTGGTCTCCAACCATCTCTAAGAGGAGTGATTTTTTTTCGTCGGAGGAGTGAATTAAAAAATTCCAACTCCCACACATCGTGGTTTCTCGCGCCAAATCTAAGACGTCATTGAGACTTCGAGCTGATTCCAAAACCCTTCTCGCAAACACTCCAAAAGGCTGGCCCGAACGAGCTGAGTGTTTGACAGCGGAGCCCGTACAAAGCGAAAGAGAAATTCCCGCTTCGTTAAAACCTGCCATTGGAAAAATCGATCCCCAGAAATGAATCCCATGATAAGAGAGTTTTCCTTGAGCGCTGACCTTGATCAGGGAGTTTCTCGCCGACTTTGCTTCTTCGCTATTAAGCAATGGAATATCTAAGGTTCCGGCATGAATGCGATTACCGTTAGAATCTTGATGAGTAAATGCTAAACACGCTCCGAACTGTGTAATCCAAACTTGGAGCATGGCCTGAAAGTCGAGAACCATTGAGAATGCGACTCCAATTTCCTGAGCAAAGGCCGCAAGCTCTTGCTTAACATCCATTGACAAGTGCCGTTCAAAATCAGCTCGATCCTCTGGCGACAGAACAAGATTTGTCCTGTCCAATGAAGACTGAGAAAAGTTGGTGATCCCATTCGCCAACTCCGATTTCCATCTTTGGCCGAAGGCCCGTCCCCTCTCTTGGGCGGAGCCCGAAACCACTGGCGATGCCTCGAGTGAATGCACTTCCACTTTGCCCTGCTGGCTCCACTCTTTGGAATAATTTGAGAGAATGAGATGGGCATTAATACCACCAAGTCCGATGGAACTCACCCCCACAAAGCGTTGAGTAGCATCTATGTTCAGAGCCTTTGTGAGCACAGTCATATTACCTTGCTCCAACAGCGGGTCAGGCTTAAGGAATCCAGTCGTTGGATAGATATATTTTTTTTGTAAACTCAGGCAGGCCTTCACTGTGTTGACCAAACCCGAAACGACTTTCAAATGACCAATCGCGCCCTTGAGGCCACTCAATATCAATGGTTTACTTTTACCTTTGGCGAACATCTCACTGTATGTTTTCATTTCAGCTTCATCGCTGAGTGGAGTACCCAGTCCATTGGCCTCAATCGAGCTTATTTCAGGTGGCAGGGGCCCAAGATTTTGGTAGGCAGAAACAACAGCCCCTTTGAAGGTTTGGTGTGTTGGTTGCAGCATTTGATTAGTGGTGCCATCAGAACTAACACCACTACTATGAATTAATGCAATCACCTCAATGCCCTGTTTGATAGCGTCATCCATTCGCATCAATACCAGGGACGCCGCGCCCTCTCCCAGTGTAAAAGATCTTCGATCACGATCGAAGGGCCGGGACACGCCGTTCACCCATCCGCCAGTGAGCTTATTATAACAATCTAAGATGGCAGGATTCATCGCCATTGTTGAAGATGCCACAACTACTGCGGATTTCTCTCCCGATCTTAAGAGTCGGAGCGCATGATCGATTTGCAAAAGGCCCGATGCACACACACCATCGAACGCATAGCTACCTCCCTGCATATTAAACAATTTTGCTGTGCGCGACCCCAGAATCGAATCAATTCCTGCCACGGCGCTATTTTGTGTCACAAAATACATCTGATCACGGACTTGCGAGATCATCTCATCCCGAACCGATTTTAAAAAATCGTCCATCTCACTTTCAGATTTCGAACCACTTAATTCATCGTGAATTGTTTTTTCAACTTCATTTAACAGAACAAAAAAACGAATACTGGACTCCGCTCTACTGTAAAAGTCTGAGTCAATCATGACTCCCGAAAGCAGAGCGGCATCTTTTAGAATATCTTTTCGCTCAAGCAACTGTGCCTGCTTCAGGGCCTCCTCAACAACTTTGAAAAAACGGAATTGGTTGGGATCGACATCCTTAACATCATTCGGAGGAATCTTCCAGCGCACTGAATTGGATGGAGCTTGCCAGTCAAGGTAGCCCGCTTCGACTTTGGCATTTTCAATTTTCTTTTCTGATTCTAATTGATCGCGTTTGCGGAGAAATTCATCTGGAAAGCGTCCCAACGGGGGCGCTCCAATCGCAGACTTATTTTCCATTAAATTTCGATGAAACTGCTCTAGCCCATTTGCGCCAGGCAAAAGTACATCCATACCCACGACCGCAATCGGCATATTCGCCGACTCCGTATTGGCACTGAGTTGCACAGGGAACCGCGTTTTGGCGCCCTTCGAGTCACGATTAAACTCGGCCCACTGTGAGTGATACGCTGGATGAAACGCTTCAACCTGAGCGTTGAAGTTAACGCCTCCAAAACCAAAACTATTGACCATTCCCCTGGCAACACCGTCGAGGCTTCGTGGAACGAATGGACGTGGCGTGTCCGGAATGTAAAAATAACTGTTCGCTGAAGCCAAAGACTCAATGGAATTCTCATGACCGACAGTGGGGGGCAAAATTTTATTCTTTAAAGCCAATACCGTTCGGATTAAGCCTGCCATACCCGCTCCGGGAAGGAGATGGCCAATCGAACCTTTTACAGATCCAATGGCCACAGGAACCGTGTAGTCATGGCCTCTTGCCAAATCGCTCAGTGTTTTGAGTTCCTCAGCGTCTCCGACTTTTGTTCCTGTTCCGTGACACTCGATCAAATCGAGTTGATGAAACTCATGATCACATTGGCGCAGAGCTCTGGTCACTGCTAATTTTTGGCCTTCGCTATTTGGACTCCATAGACCTCCCCTTGTTCCATCAGAGGCCGAACCGATTCCGCGAAGTACCGCATGAATTTTGTCACCATTTTTTAGGGCGTCCTGCAGACGTTTAATCACAACAAATCCAGCACCCTCTCCGACCACAAATCCCGATGCCCGAGGATCAAAGGGAAAGCACCCTTGTTGTGACAGAGTACCTGCTTGGGAACACTGAATGTAAAAGTAGGGAGAGATCACTCCCACTCCCCCTACAACACATATATTTGACGAATGATCACGCAGTCTTTGCATGCCAACTTCGAGCGCGGCTAAGGAAGACCCACAGGCAGCATCGACCGTCGTATAACCTCCGTTGAATCGATTGAACTTACAAATACGAGCGGTCACTGATGGGGCCATTCCAGCGAGCAAAGTATCGATCGACATAGGCTCATTGGATTTAAAAAATTGACGATTCAATTGATCATCAATTTTTTGACGTAATTCTTCGGATAAGTTCTGATAGGATTTAACTTTCTTAAGATCCCGCCAATAAATCTCTAAAGATCGATCGGCGTATTCACGAACGGCTCGACTTTCATAATTATTAATTAGTACATAGATATTCCGACATTTACGCAGCGTATTTCAAATTATCTTTTCCAAAAAATGATTTTACTTTTTCAGGATTTTTCTGAAGGGATCTCATTGAGCTTTCAATTTGGTTTTTAAAATTCTGTTTATCAGTAACTGTTGATCTACCAACCGTATGATTTTTTAAATGATTCCATACGAGTTCGTCAGGATTCAAATCTGG
>JBILOD010000239.1:0-6177 GCA_044374645.1 Pseudobdellovibrionaceae bacterium
AATGGGTGAAATATTGGATAGAACAAGGAATGACCGCTCTCGAGAAACTTCTTTCCCAAACCGCCGGCATTTATGCTTACGGTGACACACTCACTGCGGCGGATGTATTTGTTGTACCCCAGGTATTTTCAAGTAAACGTTTTGGCGTGACGCTTGAAAACTACCCTACGATTGCGCGGCTGAATGAGGCCGCCATGAAACACGATGCTTTTAATCAGGCTCACCCCCACGTTCAGCCCGATACTCCATCCGAATTGTTTGGAAAAGTTTAGAAGTTATAGATAAATCCTATCTTCGTTTCAAGACTAGAGCCACCGCCGCGATGATCACAACAAAGGAAATCACGGCCGACTTGGACAGCTGCTCACTAAAGAGCAGATAGGCTGTCACAGCGGCCATGGCGGGCTCAATGAGTTTACCAAGGCTTAGCACTGGTAATGGAATGTGCTTCATCGACAAGGTAAACACCCCATGCCCGAGGAGGGTTGGAAAGATCGTGAGCAATCCAATCCCCATCCACCCTTGTGTGAAGCTCGGGATCGGAGGCGTAAGACCAGTGAATATGGCGGTGATAAAGAAAAACGCTGAGCCCGCAAAATACATTCGCGATGCAAACACTGAGTTCGATAAATCTCGACGCGCCCATTTGCTGAGAAGAGCATAGGCCGAAAACGTAATCGCGGCCACAACCGCCATCATGTCCCCAGCCATTTTACCTGAACCTTGTTTTTCACGAGCTAAGATATAGATTCCAACCAGAGCGAGCACATAGGCAAAGGCCTGGCGACGAGTCATTTTTTCTTTAAAAAACAACCAAGAACCCATGGCTGTGGTCACTGGATTCAGCGAAAAAATCAACATCAAGTGAGAGATCGAAGTGTGGTGCGCCGAATAGGCGTAGGAAAATAAGTGCACAAAAAAGGCAAATCCCGCAGCGATGATCTTTCGATGGTCTGTGGATCGTAATCTTTCATGGGGCAAATAAACTTTGCTCCAGGAGAAGAGTATGAGTCCCGCAAACAACAACCGCCACGCGCCCAAAATCAAAGGATCTGTCCCCGACCAGCGAATGATCACTGAGGCTTGAGAGAGGCAAACGAGCGCAATGGCATATAAAAAATAGTACATGAATGAACCTTTAGTTTTCGTCTTCCAACATCAACTGTCGACCTAATGATTTGCTCTCGATTTGTTTTTCCGTTTTGGCGCCCAGTTCTTTTAAGCGCTCCACTTGACGAAGAAGGTTGCCCTTTCCGGTGGACATGCGACTCAGCACATCCTCATAGGCCTCCTGGGTTTGGCGAAGGCGCGAGCCCACTTGTTCGAGACCATCCAACAGACCGAGGAATTTATCATAAAGAGCCCCACCGGCCTTCGCAATTTCTAACGTATTCCTGTTTTGTCGCTGTTGCTTCCACAAGCTCGCAATGGTTCTAAGGGTCGTCAGTAAAGTCGTTGGGCTTACGATGGCGATTTGTTTATCCCACGCCATCTGCAACAATTCTGGCCTTAAACGAAACGCCAATGCAAAGGCTGGTTCCAAAGGCATAAAAAGCAATGTCATATCGGGTGAGCCAAGCTCTTCTAATCCATGATATTTCTTCTCTGCCAATCCATCAATGTGCTTCTTTAAAGACTCCACATGCTCTTTGGCCAGTCGCTCTTGTTCTTCAGGATTGTCTTCATTGATGTAAGCCTCGAAGGCCTTAAGCGATACTTTTGAATCCACAATCAAAAATTTATCATCCGGCAATTTCACCAAAAGGTCTGGGCGCAAATGACCGCCATCTTCGCCTTTTAGCCCCATTCCCGTCCCTTGCAAAACATACTCTTCGCCCGCTCTTAAACCCGACCGTTCTAAGATACTCTCAAGCACAAACTCTCCCCATGTTCCTTGAGTTTTGACATCTCCTTTGAGCGCACGAGTTAAATTTTCAGTCTCTGAACTCATTCGTTGATTCAGCTCAATGAGTTTTGAAATTTCGCCTTTGAGCGTGCCGCGTTCCACACGTTCGTTAGAATAAGTGTCTTCAACTCGTTTTTCGAAGTCTTTGATTTGCGCCTTGAACGGCTCAATGAGTTGCTTCAGACCGACGAGATTGATGTCAGTGAATTTTTGAGTTTTTTCTTCAAAAATTTTCTGCGCCAAGTTTTCAAATTGCTCGCGCATTTGAGTTTGGTTTTTCTGCCACTCCTGAGATTGATTTTGAATTTGTGTTAGCAGCAAAACCTTTTCCGCTTCGAGACCACCAATTTTTTTCTGAGTCTCTATCAGCTCATAGCGAGCTTGATCCATCGACAATTGGATATCAATGACTCGCTTTTCAAATATGGTTTTCTCTGCCTCAATTCTGATTTTTTCGGTGGCGTAACTTTGATATTCAAGTTCTTTCGCCTGATAGGCACTAATGCGGCGATACGCCCAAACGGCCATTAATATTCCGCCCAATAGAAAACCCAATGCAAAATACAGGTACTCCACTTAAAACTCCTTGTGAGTCTGACAAAATCTGATAATAGACTGGCTTTTACCAACTCTTTTGCAATGCGGTATTGCAGAAGGTTTGGCTTTTCTCGAAAGAATCAAAAGAGAGTGATTGAAATGAAACATTGGCTTCTCGCATTTCGCCCCAAGACCCTCACTGCTGCCGTTGTTCCCATTGTTGTGGGGACCACCTTGGTGCATGCGCTGGGGTATCCGCTTCAGGCATGGATTAGTATTTGCGCTCTGTTAGCCTCCGTGTTTATTCAAATTGGCACCAATCTCATTAATGATGCCATGGATTTCAAAAAGGGAGCAGACACCCACGAGCGCATCGGACCTTCCCGTATCACTCAGCAAGGTCATGCCACATTCAAAACCGTGTTTGGACTCGGAATTGGTTTTTTTGCCCTTGCCTTAGTTTTGGGAATCCCTTTGGTTCTACATGGTGGCACCCCCATCATCGTCATTGGGATTGTTTCGTTGATCTGTGGCTATGCTTATACAGGTGGCCCCTTTCCGTTGGCCTATCGTGGTTTAGGCGATGTTTTTGTTTTACTCTTTTTTGGGGTGATCGCTGTTTCTGGGCTCACCTATCTCCATACCGGTGAGTGGCTCCTTGAGGCCGTGATGGCCGGAATACAAATTGGTAGTCTGGCCACTGTCCTTATCGCCATCAATAACTTTCGCGATGCTGAGGGCGATGTGAAGGCAAACAAAAGAACTTTAGCTGTGCGTTTTGGCCCAACCTTTGTTCGTGGGGAAATCGTGGGCCTCATTAGCATCCCTTTTTTGATTAATTTTTATTGGTGGTTCGAAGGCTTCAAGGTACCAGCGCTATTAAGTTTGTTGGCTTTGCCAATGGGTGTGATCGTGATCAAGAATATTCTCAAAGAACAACCATCGCCCCTCTACAATAAATTTTTAGCTCAGTCGGCGGGATTGCATCTTCTCTTTGGCTTTTTATTAAGCTTGGGGTTTGCGCTTTGATATCCTTGCGCGTTCACCGCTATCAACTGCCTTGGTCATCCACCTTCGCAAGAAAGCACAGCGGAGAAGGCGCGCTGCTCGCAGTGACTTGCAACGACAGCACTGGTTACGCCGATTTGCACCCATGGACTAGCATCGGAGACCTGAGCGTGACGGAGCAACTGAACCTCCTTCTGGCCGGTAAGCCTACACTTCAAACTCAAATTGCTTTGGATGCGGCCAAGACGGATGCTCTCCATCGGCGCAAGGGAACTCCGAGCGTTCGCTACGTCCCTAAAATTACAAACCACACTCTGTTTCTTGAGACGCGTCTCGCCGCCGAACTCGTTCGGTCTCGAATTCCACAAAGTGTTAATGGTTCTTATTCTGGTCTCGCCAAATGGAAGATCAATCCAGAGTCAGCGTCGACGTCTGCCAACTTTCTCAATGAAATCACACAGACCTTTCCCAATCTGACCTGGCGACTCGATGCCAACGCCCTTTTTGATTTCGCTCAATTGGTTCGCTTTTGGAATTCCCTGGCACCATCAACCCAAAGATTGATTGAATTCATTGAAGACCCATGCCCCTATGATCGCACCGATTGGAACCGTTTAGAAACTGAAGGCCTTCGACTCGCAATTGATTTTGAAATTGGCCGGTGGCAAGATTCCTCAGTGAAGACCTCACCCACCGACTCTGGCAAAACAGTATTTGTTTTTAAACCCGCAATTCAGGCCATGGAGTTTTGGCGACTGTGGCTCCAAGACCATCCCCATTCTTTTTTATTAACCAGTTATCTCGATCATCCTGTGGGAATGCTAACAGCGCTCGCCACTGCTGAATCGATGGCTCAGGAATTTCCAAAATGGCTGCTCCCCTGTGGTTTGAATTTGTCGATGACACAAACTGACCTGGAAACCTTTTGGCCAAACCTCTATTTGAATATGAATTCTGGGAACACTTGGACTGGAGCTGCAGAACCTGGCATTGGCTTTACAAACCACTTGGAGAGGCTATCATGGGAAAATCTTGGCGCGATTTAATCAAAATAAATGATACCTCCGCTCCCTTGAATCCCACCCTATCCGCTGAGCTTCAAGCCTTGGCTCATCATTTGATCACAGCTCATCCAAATCCACACCCCATGATGTGGATCTTAAGCTCCGGAACAAGCTCCACCCATCAGAATAGTTTTAAGTTTATGGGTCTCACGCAAGAAGCGCTGTTGGCTTCAGCAAAAGCCGTCAATCTTCATCTCAATGCCACCTCCGATGATCGCTGGCTGAACGTTTTGCCGCTTTTTCACGTTGGCGGTCTAGGAATACTCTATAGAGCTTATGTATCAGAATCAGAGTGTTTCAACATCTGGGATGATACGTTCAAATGGAACCCCCATCACTATCGCGAGCTTTGCCAAAGTCACAACATCACTTTAAGCTCACTTGTTCCAACCCAAATTTACGACTTAGTACAGGCCCAGCTAGTGGCGCCAGCTTCACTTCGCGCCATTGTCGTGGGTGGTGCTCGCCTGAATGAGGAACTCTATCAGAAAGCCCGTCATCTCGGCTGGCCCTTGCTTCCTAGTTTTGGAATGACTGAGGCTGGATCTCAGGTGGCTACGGCTTCGCTTGCGAGTTTGGGCTCTACAAACTATCCTGAGCTACAATTGCTTTCACATATCTCCGCACGAACGAATGAACACCATCAACTCTCCTTACGTGGTTCAAGTCTATTTGAAGGTTTTTACGCCATTCAAGATGGAGTTCCGTCTCCATGGTGCAACCCGAAAGATGCGGAGGGCTGGTACCTTACCCAAGATTGTGCGCATTTGAATGACGGCCATCTTCAGATTTTGGCTCGTGTGGATGATGTGATTAAAATCCGCGGAGAAAATGTAAACCTATCCGTGCTTCGCAATCGACTGGAACAACTTCAACCTATTGCTCCTGGAAAAATTGATTGTACCATTGTTGCCATCCCAGAATCTCGCCTGGGGCATCAACTCGTTATTGTTGGAAATGCCCCCTTGGAAACATTGCAAGCTCTCCAAAACCGCTTTAATCAACAATCCCTACCGTTTGAGCGTATCGAACAGTCGCTCGGTCCGATCGAACTGCCACGGACTGCACTTGGGAAAATTCAAAACCAAAAACTCATTGCCCGCATTCTCGCTGGGAGGACCTTATGAAATTCTTGATTTTAATATTCTTGCTATTACCGTCTTTTTCCAATGCCAAAATTAAAATGGCTATTACTGTTGATGATCTTCCGATTCATGCCCCCATCGCACATAATACCACCCGACTCGAAGTCGCCCGCACGATGTTAGCGGCACTCAAAAGACATAAAGTTCCTGAGGTTTATGGTTTTCTCAATGGAAAGAACCTTTCAACGGATCCCTCGCTCACCAGCATCACTGATGCTTGGAGAGCCGCTGGGTATCCATTCGGCAATCATACCTTTTTTCATAAGGGGCTCAACCGAGTGCCGCTCCAGGAGTTCATTGATGACATCGATTCCAATGAAGAACCACTTCAAAAGCTAAGTGGTTCTTCTAACTGGAAGGTCTTCCGCTATCCTTTTCTACATGAAGGCAACACGATCGAAAAACGCAATGCTGTTCGCCAACACCTAATTCAAAAGGGCTACCAGATTGCCCAAGTCACCATAGATTTTGAAGATTGGGCCTGGAATGCACCTTATGCACGTTGTGTGGATAAAAA
>JBILOD010000244.1:0-6122 GCA_044374645.1 Pseudobdellovibrionaceae bacterium
TACCTTTGTCAGAATCCAAATCCTATTTTTTTAGCATCCACCTCAGACTGGTCAAAGCCAACCCTAGTGCTGTCTCAAGGACTTATCGAGCTTCTGTCTCCTACGGAGCTAAACGCCATGCTTGCCTTGGGCGTATCAACCCTGAAACATCGACAGACGTTTTGGCGCTACACCTTGGATCGGATGGCACTAAGCTGGATGACACTCGGAACCCTACTCGATCAACTGATGCCATTTCGGCACCTCTATTTGATTTCAAAACTTCACTACCCCGTGGCATGGTCTCACCTCAAAGTCGCCTATCCTCAAAGCCTGCAATCAAAGGCTGATCTCGAGGCCTACCAAACCATTCAGTTTTCCCGTGATCTTGCCACCGCCCTTTGGAAAATCCATGGAAAACAGAATGCCCATCCCTTTGAACTCCCCAAAAAAATGATCCACCAGTCCATCCTAGGACCAACAAAATCTAGGCGCAGCGCTTTCCAGTTTATTCTGCCCATTGAGCTTCGCCTGCGATTTCTGGTAGGATACTTTCCCATATGAGTTGTCGTCGCAAAAATTAATTGCACATGATTATTGATACAGATAAGAGAGGATTCCTAATGCAACCACAATTTGAAGCGAGTTTTTCGGTTTTAGTCACTTCGATTGCCTCCGCGGCCGCCATGAGTTTGGGAGTTGCTCCCAATCCTGCCACCGGAAAGATTGAGCCCGATCGCGCCATGGCCAAATTCAACATTGATCTCCTCACTGTTCTCAAAGAAAAAACGAAAAATAATTTGACCAACGAAGAACAACAACTCATCAATTACCTACTTCAAGACCTTCATCTCAAATTTGTTGAGATGAACAAGTAAATGAATGCTATTTAAGACAACAGATAACGACAAAAAAAGGAGAAGCTAATGCGCTCAGTCTTATTCTTGTTATTGGTATCTCTCATGTCCCTCTCTCCACTCTACGGGTGGGGACAAACAAAAACGCCTACCCTTAAATTAGGAAGCCCTCTTCCTGAAAATCTCTTCGTCGAACTCGCACGCGTTATCAACCCAGCCGTTGTGAACATCTCCACCTCGACTGTGCCAAAAGGGCGTATGATGAACGACCCTATGCTCGAAATGCTCGAACAGTTTTATGGTCAACGATTTCAAATGCCGAAGGCAAAGCCACAGACCGCGCTCGGCACCGGGTTTATTATTCGCGATGATGGCCTGATCATCACCAATAACCACGTCATCGAAGGCGCCGACGTGATCCAAGTACAACTCACCGAAGGGTCGGAGAAAGAGTTCAAGGCAGAGGTGATTGGTCGTGACCAACGCACTGACATCGCTCTGATCAAAATCACCTCCAAACAAAAATTCCCTATCGCGCCACTTGGAAGTTCTGCGGATGTTGAGGTGGGCGAGTGGGTGGCTGCCTTCGGGAATCCCTATGGCCACGGCCACACCATGACGAAAGGAATTATTTCTGCCAAAGGACGAGAAATCGGAGAACTAAATCGCTTTCCATTTTTACAAACCGACGCAAGCATCAACCCCGGGAACTCTGGCGGTCCGCTTGTAAACTCCAAAGGATTCGTGATTGGAGTGAACTCAGCTATTGATGCCCGCGCCCAAGGTATTGGGTTTGCAATTCCTATTGATGACGTGAAAAACGTCATCAAAGATCTCGAAACCAATGGCCACGTTCGCCAAGGCTATATTGGCGTTGGTCTTGATGAGCTCAATCCACGAGCGGCGGCCCACCTCGGTATTAAAAAAGAAGAAGGAGTGATTATCACTCAAGTGATGCCAGGAAGCCCTGCCGACAAAGCGGGAATTGAAACCTACGATGTAGTTTTAGAATTCAATGGCAAAAAGATCGCGACCAGCGTGGATTTTATGAATGCGGTCGCCGGAGCACCTCTCAATCAAGTGGCAAAAATGAAAGTCCTACGTGATAATAAAGAACGAGTGCTCGATGTGTCGGTCTCTGAGCGCCCTGATGAAAAAGCCAAAGTCGCCAAAAAGACCCAAACAGTAAAGGGGCAAGAAACGCCTTTTAACCTTGGTTTTAAAATGGCCACCGTTGATGGCAATCTCATTAAAGAGTGGCAGATTTCTGAAGACCTCACTGGACTCCCTGTAGTCACTGAAGTTCTCTCTGGAAGCCCAGCAGCGTTTGCAGGATTGCGTCCCGGCGATGTGATTTACGATGTGAATCGTAAGCGCGTACGTTCGGTTGCCGAAGCCACTAAAGCCTTACAAAAGGGCACTAACACGCTTCGCATTCAACGTGATGGTGGCATGGGATTTATTATACTTGAAGGTAAGTAACAGCTTTATTTAGGAACATCGATGCCAACAGCTAAATCCGAGTTCGGAATTTTACTTCAAACACTCCTTTGGCTGTTGGTCACATTGGTCATTTATAGCCTATTGCGCCTCGAGTTTTTAACCTGGAACTGGAGCTCTTGGTTTCAAACGATGACATTGAGTCAATGGGCCCCAAGCTTTTGGAATGGTCTTCGCTTTGACCTTTCAAGTATCACTTGGCTCTCTTCCTTGATTTTATTGAGCGCACTGCTGCCTTGGCCCTTCATTTCCTTACAACTCAAAGAACAAACGCTAAAAACAACGTTTTTACTCATTCATGTGCCATTTATCCTGATCAATGCCATTGATATAGAGTTTATTCACTTCGCGGGTCGACGCATGACTCCCGACAGTTTTTATTTACTTCGTGAAAGTGATGGTAAGTTTCAAGCCCTTTGGAGCACTTACTGGCACTTGATTTTGGGAAACCTGATTTTGTTAGCCGCCTTCATTTGGTGCATCCGACGGCTCAACTTGAAGCTTAGTCCACAGTCAGCACCGGTCACTCTTTTTAAAAAGTGGCCCTTGCGAATTTTGTTTTCGGCAGGATTTCTCGTCCTTCTTATTCTCTTTGCTCGCGGAGGAATTCAGCCTAAGCCACTCGAAATGGCCCATGCGGCGAGCATCAGTTCGGATTTGCGATTGATTCACCTCACACTCAACAGCAGCTTCACCACCATTCACTCCTTGCAAAAAAAACGCATCGCCCGATTGAATTACTTTGAAGATATCGAAGACCTCTCCCCCCTCCTCAATAACAATACTCCGGGCGAATCGATTCAACCCTGGAGTCGAAAACCAAAGAATGTAGTACTTTTTGTTCTTGAGTCTTTTGGTCTTGAATACACAGGACTCGATGTGGCTTCTGGGGTCAGTGCTAACTCACAAAAACAATCCTTTACTCCATTTCTTGATTCACTTTACACCCGTTCACTCTATTTTTCTCAAGGTTTTGCCAATGGCCGACGTTCGATCGAAAGCCTCCCCTCCTTGTTAGCAGGAATTCCGTCACTCCTCGACGAACCTTTTCTCACCAGCACCTTTCAGACCAACCAGATTCCAAGATTGGGGGCCGAACTCACCAACCGCGGTGTTTGGACTGGTTTTTTTCATGGTGGCGCCAATGGCACCATGTTTTTTCAAGAATTCACTTCACGTCTGGGCTTTGCCCATTATTTTGGAAAAAATGAATACCCAAGGTCCGGCGATGACGACGGTTCTTGGGGAATTTGGGATGGGCCTTTCTTAACCTTTTTCTGTGATCAAATCAGCAACGTCAATTCGTCCTTTTTTGCCACATTCTTTTCATTGAGCTCTCATCACCCATTCAAAGTACCAGAAACGTATCGGAATCAATTGCCCTCAGGGCCGCTACCGATTCTTCAATCAATTTCCTACACTGACCTAATGCTTCGGGAGTTTTTTCAAAAGGCAGCAAAAACCTCTTGGTATGCTGATACTCTATTTATCTTCACAGCCGATCATACCTCAAAGAGTTACCTCCCTGAATATCAAACGCCACTGGGGAATTTTCGCGTTCCAATTCTTTTATATTTTCCGGGTGCCGAGTTCTCGGAGGCAGCATCCAAATTAGACCTCAATGAACCCGCACAACACATTGATATTTTTGCGACCATCCACGAGCTCTACGGAATTGACACTCCTAAAACGCCGCTATCTCGTTCACTTCTACGAACCGGCCCTCGAAAAGCTTCACTTTATCTGGATGGCCAACACCTTCTCGTTGATAAATCGGGGACACTCATCTTACCAACGGAAGGAACGCTTCCGTCATCAAACGACCCGCGCCTACCAAGTTGGAAGGCGCATCGTCAGTATTTTATCAATGGAATGATCGATAACAAACTTTGATAAAATACTAAAAGCGACTCGCTAAAAAGAATCCAAGATTGAACGAAAAATGCACAAGTATTGGCGCGAGCAGAGTTTGACTCTGCAAACGCCGCCATCCCGCTCCAAGCCCCAATATGATCACATACAATGATTGGTATAAAACAAAAGCCCGAAGCTCCTGTGGTACAGACCAAAGGGCTTGCAAATGCCCAAAAGAAAACAATAGTGTCGTGGACACAAGCAATACCGCAGGACTAGCAGTAAGGTCTTTGATCGGCTCCCAAAGTGCCATCCGAAAAATCAATTCTTCAAGCACTGGCGCCACGATAAGGAGTAGAAAAATCAGCTCGGTAGATTGAAGATCAAAGGGAATCGGCAAAAGGGAAAACAGTGCTAATTTATAAGTCGCAAAGCCTGCGCCAAGGGGCAATAAACCATCTGTAAGGACCTGAGTTGGCCTAAACCCAAAACATTTCAGACGCTGACGATAAAACCATCCAACAATGATCACAAAGACTAATTCAAAGGCATAGGCCGCATAGGGAGTAATATTGCGCCATAAGACTGAATCTAATCCTAAACGCACCGCCAAGTACAATCCAAGACACATTATAGGCATAACTATTTTTTGTTTCATACCCAATCGTCCTTCGGATCACAGTCGCGGTCAACCACCAACTCTCTTTGCTCTCCTGACCAAACATAACCAAATTGTCACTGATTGATTTAATTAAACTGGGTTTATTTAGTATCGGATTTTTAGCGATCATTGAAGATTATTACTCTGACTTCCTCTACCACCCTGCCTTTTGAGGCCCACGCAGCTGACGCAGCGAATACAACTCCACCCACTTATAAATTACAAGCTGTTACGAAAGACAAAGGCCGAACCCTATGACTGCCTAAGTTAGAGGCGAGATTCCAATTCAAAATAGAAAATATGGAAATTGCTGTTGCGAATAATGACTCATAGAATTCGTTCACTAAAATAGAGGTTTATTGATTCCTCTTGGAGAAACTTAATGCTCGAATTGTTTATAATCGCACTCTGCCTCACACTTAATGCCCTCTTATCTTGTATTGAAATGGCGTTTGTTACCGTCTCAAAACCTCATTTGCGCAAACTCGCTTCAGAAGGAAACACAAAAGCCCAAAAGATTCTCACTCTTAAAGCTAGCCCTGAACGAGTTCTTTCAGTCCTCCAAATTGGAATCACACTGGTTGGCGCCATTTCCGCTGCCGTTGGCGGCGCTGGCGCCGAGGAAGTTCTCAGTCCCATTTATGAAAATTTGTTCAAAGTGTCTGAGCATGCCGCCGAAGGCCTCGCTATCGTTACGGTCGTCGTTCCTCTCACCTTTCTTTCAGTGGTCATTGGGGAGTTGGTACCGAAGACTCTTGCCCTGCGATTCCCGATGAAAATGGTCACGATAGGAAGCTATCTCCTTCAGTTTCTTGATAAGCTATTCTCTCCGGTGGTGACACTTTTGGAAGTTTCTACCCGTATCATCATAAATCTCTTCATCCATAAGCTTGGCACGGAAAACACCTATGATCCAGGTGTGCCCTTGGACATTGAAGGCCTGTCGGATACTCACAAACAGTATGTCATCAATTTAATTCAGGTGGACAAACGAAAGGTGCGCGACATTTTACTCCCATGGGATCTGGCCGTAAAAATCGATAAGAGCAGCCATCATATAGAGGTTCTCGATGTCATCAAAAACTCTCGTCATACGCGCTTACCAGTCGTCGAACATGGCAAACCTGTTGGCATCTTACACTCCAAAGAGTTTATTGCTGAAAGTGAAATTGCAAAAATGAATTGGCGCGAATTAGTGAGACCCGTTATTTTCATCCATCACGACGAACCTATTCTACATGCCCTTAAAACGCTGCACTCAAATAAAAACC
>JBILOD010000188.1:0-7366 GCA_044374645.1 Pseudobdellovibrionaceae bacterium
TGTTTCTTCTATGATTTCAAAATATTTATCAACTGTGGTTCTTCCAACATGACTTTCACGGGCGATATTCTCAACATTAAGAACTTGTGCATTCATGATACCTAGAGTTTGCAAGAATCGTACAAAAGGTTCTAACTTTCGAATGAGGCCCTCTTCCATAAGCTCTTCCTTCAAATAGGCCTCAACGTACGTGGATAAATATTCACTTCGTAGCTCTGACTGAGTCACCACCTGAGGCATAACTCCCCAATCAACAGCATCCTCAATCGTGTGATAATCTTTGTATTCAGCAAATGTTAAAGGAAAAAATTGGCCAGCAATAGCTCTTCCTGCCAAAAGATTGGCCCCACCCCTTTTTAACTTGCGAGCACTGGATCCACTTAACGCGAAATTAAGCTTCTTCTTCTCATAGAGATAGTGAACTTCATCCAATAAGGCCGGGATTTTTTGAATTTCATCAATATAAACCCAATCTCCTTGTTTCAAATGCTCCACTCTTTTTTCCAACAGAGAGGGATTTGCACTCAAGGGAAGAAATTCTTTTGAACGAAGCAGATTTATCTCTATTTTAAAAGGAACAGTTTTGCGAATAATGGTGCTTTTTCCGGTTCCACGCGGACCTAAAAGTAAAAATGATTTTGAGGGAAGCTGGCAAATTCGATCTATTTCCACATCTTCATATTCTCCATTACAATGGAGAAAGTAAAGCATATTCTCCACTATGATGTAGAATATGCTAATATACTGTAACTATTGCTAGTTTTTATCCAATATCAAGTATCTCAAGACCATTTCAAGAGGTCAAAATTAAGCTGAAAGACCTCTTTTTCTCTTCCCTTTTCCACTAGCTTTTGAACCTCATCCAGAAATTGCAGGAAGCGAAGACGAATTTCTTTTTGTACGGACTCTTCCGATGAAAATACGACGGTGAAGCTATAGTAGTCTTTGTGGTCGAGGCGCTCGAGTTGCTCGAGAGCCTTCATCCGGAGCAGTGTGCGGTGGGCCTTCACAAAGACAGAGTCTTCCGGCAAGTGCATATGGTCCTTGATCACCTTCCAGCCAGCTCCGGACTGTTCGATGATCCCAAATTTTTCCAAACGGTCGATGTAAAGTGATAATTTTTCTGAAGTGAGCTGAAGAATTTCCCCCATGAGCTGTGGTGCCTTACGAAAACGATCAATGGTCAAAAACATATGCACAAGGGAAAACATCGGGTCTGCGTAGTATTCGGCCACCTGTGTGGCTTGAATCTTCTCTGTGGAAACTGAGATTTTTGCATCGGTAGTTAAAGATCGTCTCCTTAATTCTACCAATTGATTCTGATAAAGGGCACGACGGGCAGGATGTGTTGCAGTTTCAAAATGGTAAAGAGCAAATACAAACTCCGTTTCGATGGGTTTGAGTTTCAGGTACTCGCAGGCGGCATAAAGCTGATCCAAGTTGAGGTTCCCCTTGTGCTTGAGGACTTTCGAAAGATATGTTTTCTGAACACTGCAGGCTACTGCCATGGCTTCAAACGTAAAGCTTGATCGCGCTTTTTTTCGAAAGAGCAGATATTGAATGAGAAAGTCTTTGTAACTGGTCAATGCAAACCAATCCATACATTCCCCTTGTTAATTAGTCCAAGACCTTCGGTCTGGAGAGACTCCCTTAAGTTAATCTTTTATTAACTAAATTTCTAGATAATAATGAATTGTTAATTTACCGCTCTTAAAGCGGCTACTAAGCTTGATCTTAAGACGTCGACAAATTACAAGAGTTTATAGAGGAGTTATTATGAGTACCAAGACCTATACATCATTAATGGTCGTTAGCTTTCTAAATTTACTGTTACCGCTGCAAAGTTTTGCTGGTTGGACCAGCTCCGGCGGTGAAACCCTCAAAGACAAGATTAACCCCTGGTTTCTTCAGAATACCACGGAGGTCCGCTATTGCATTCTAGTGGATCAGGCTAACTTTGGACAAAGTTTTGCCGACGTACAGAGAAGAGTTCAAAAGACCTTGCAGATATGGAAGCACCAACTTGGAAATTTAAAAATGAGGTCGGTGGGCGGAAGCTCGTCCGATGAGAACCTCCCCCGCTTGGGAACTCAAAACTTTATTGAAGTAAATTGTAACCTCAATGGCCCGCGCATTTCCACCAATGGAGCGGACCTTGTTTTTCAGTTTGGTGTCCTCTCTGGTGAACAACTCAGCAAAATCGGAGATCCGACATCGTATATTGGACTCACCGTCCGCACTGAGTATGATCCAGTAAACTTACGTGGCAAAGGTTTTATGTACTTCTCGCCCGAAAACGGCCCCCTCAAACTCAATAAATCGGGATTAGTTCAAAATCCCTGGAGCCGTCAAAACGGACAAATGCTCCTTGTTGCCTTACTCCATGAACTGGGACATGTTTTTGGTATTCAACACACCGATCATTTCCCATTGATGGAAGAGAGTTATCTTGAATTTGTGCTCACGAACTTTGGTCAAGATGACGACGAGCAAACTTCGAACCCAATCGATCTCAAAGATGGCGATGTTTATCTACTTTTTAATTTTTTCAAATTTGATATGCCCGACAACTTTCCTTTTGATACTTACTGTCGATCGTCAAGTCGAAGCTCAGAAGGTTCAATACAGCCACCGGTCGAATCCGGCCCTGCCACTAAAGTCAAATCTCTCAAAACCAAAGCGCGAAAGCCTCTAAGCCCCTTCCTGATTCCCATTACGGACTCCATCTGGGATCGTTTCTTCGGAACTCCTGGTGTCATCGATGCCCCATCCGAAGCTAGATCCGAGTGCTACGGCATTAAACGCAAAGGCCATCAATTTTTGTTTGAAGTTACAGAGACCAAAGAAAATGGTGTAAGGGTTATTATTGGACAGGCTCTAAACCTAGAACGATTGGACTCTAGTTTAGATGAACGCAATATTGTTTCTCTCTGGTTGCCTAGAGAACAAAAGATTTTCGAATTCGGCGACTATGCAAAATACTTTTTAGAACGAAAACATGGTATTGGATCGATGCAAATCCTGACCCTCTTCAAAGGCAATTATGTCATTAAAAAAACTGGAGTGAGTCGTCCGTTTTTCGTTGAGGCCAACAACTTTGGTCGATCTCGATTCGGCGGCGAAATGGATGGTGTTTATTATCATGATTTAGGCGAGGGCTTTTAGAGCGGTTACCGGAAACACCTGCACTATTCATTCAAAGTCATTTTTTTCGCAACCCCAAATCCGCCCCACAAAATGCACCCACATAGGGGCGGATTTTACCGAAAACCTTCCCTGAATACATAAAAAATCGAAATCATTTAGGGGCGTCCGCGTGGAGACCTTTTGTCTCTAGCTTAAACTGAATTAAGGCTGGTAAGTGCATCGAAAACCAAGAAAGGAATCAGACAATGTTGCTTCATAATTAAAAGTAACAGAAAAAAGACCCGACACATAGCCGCCATTTTCCCACGCTCCGCCACGAACAATAGCCTTTGGCGATCCGTTGTTAAATAAATAGTCACGCCCTAAGCTTCCATAGCCCACAGAACCCAAGTTGGTATAATCCCCTGCTGGACCAAATAAATACTTTGTGGTTCCCGTCAAGTCTCCAACTGTGCCAGTCGTAGGATGAGTGGTGTCAGTGATCTGGGAAACATAATCTGCAGCACCAAAATTAGTCGTCGAGCTATCCTTAACAAACTCCGCAACATTCCCTTGAATGTCCCAGAGTGTCTCTCCGTTAGACAAAGTATAGGTACGGCGTTGTTGCCCTAAGGTGCTTGTACTAGGGTTGCTGCCAGTATCACTATAGAAATCAGCCGAATCGGTAACGGCTAATGATGCCGACGGCAGGGCATCTGAGTGCCCAGCAAAAAGCCGACTCGAACCCACAACTCCAGTATCCCAATTTGATGCCTGCACTTCAATATTACGAGCGACCGCCTGCCATTGTGCATTCGTAATCAAGTCATATCCTGTTCCCAAGCTCCTGCACGCCTCAATCGCACCCTGCCCTGTGGCCGAGCCATTTTCACCCCGCTTGATATTGACCCAGGGACGACCTTCAACTGTTGATTTAGCAACGTATTTAGCCCTTTCAGTAGCATCATCGTATGCAATATCGTAATCATAGCTTCCGGAACTATTGCCGTCGCTTACGATCGCGCCATTATATTGCAGTTTCATCTCATACTTTGCCACACAAAATGCCTGGGAGGTGTATGGGCTCAAAGCGGGAACAGAAACAAAGTTCGATGGACAATTGCCAGACGCTCCATTATTTGAGCCATCAGTAATATTACCTGAGTTATCACCTGCTCCAGACCCACCTGAAGAACCGCTACAGCCAGATAGAACGAAAGCAAAACACATGACAACAATAAGAAAATTCTTTCTCACTCAACACCTCCCTAATCAAAAACCCCTTTAGTTATAATAGCCAAACCCCTAGAAATGTCACAATGAGACAAGAACTAATCGACTTACTCACTGTTGGTCCAGATTATCCCGACCACAGATTCTTTTAAGGAAACGGGATTTACAAAGCGGTCTGAACATAGGAATTCAGGGCTTCAATCCAGGTCTCAATAGCAAACTTACGAACTTGAGTGACATCAGTTTCAACAACTACAACTCCAACTATTTCCTCTGACTTCAAAATTGGACTGACTCGTAACGTATACCATCGATCGCCGTTTTCACTTTGCTCCTGAATCTCTACCGATCCAATTGTACGCTCACGCTGTAACGACTTAAATAGTTTTTCCAGACAGTGCCCATATTCCAAAGGATAAAGACTGAAAAGGTTTTTGCCCACCAACTTCTCTTTGGAGAAATCATCCTTAGAGCGATTCGCAAAGGTAATGGTTCCATAAATATCGACCATCATAATGAGGTCGGGTGAGCACTCCCCTAGAGAACGCCACTGCTCTTCGAGCAGTTTTAGTGTATGCCAACGTGCACGCATTTCACGAGAAGATATTTCGAGTGCACGATTGGTCAGATATCGATGTTGATCATGGTCTGCATAAGCATTGCTAATCTTGTCCAAAAGTCTTTCCCAATTCTCTTGAGATTCTGGCCCCAGTTCGGCATCAATGCCCAGGGTGTTTAATTGTTTCTGCAAAAGTTTGTGCATCAAGCGATACCTTCCTCTGAAATCGAAGTGAGTGTCATTGTCTGATTATGGAGTTCAAAGGAAAAAGCAGAGCCGAGGCCGGCAGGTTCGGAGGCAAAAGAGAATTCAATCCTCTGACCAATTCACTGCCGTTGATGAGCAATCCATCGGAGAGCACAAGCGCTCCCACCAAATCTTTTCCGCGAATTTGCTCCGCTAGGGCCTGCCCGACCTCAAACGACTGGTCCATTCTGATGATGGGCAGAGATACTCATCGGAGTGTGGAACGCTCAAACTGCGCCACGGCCACACTAAGTGTGCCATCAAAGATTCGATTCCCGTATATCTCACCCGAGTCAGAGCAACCGACTTTCAAAGATCGAGGAAAGACTCTCATCAAGTCCGAAAAGGCCCTATCATCGGATCGCATTTCAGGCGATCCAAAAACAATGACGACGGTGGATTCAGAATCTAAATTTTTGTTTTTTCGAGAGATTTTTCCCAGCCAGTTTTTTTAGTGTACTGAAAAGTTTCTAGATGCATTAATCATCCCTCCCAGCGACACGTTTCGTTTGCTGATCTTTTGACGGAGGGACGCAATTAATTCAACTTAAGATTCTCTAACATTGGAATGACGAAATTTTCTATAATCGGAAGACAAAAGCAGATCCTTTCCATTTCGCTTTCAAACTAATTGAAACCAAATCACCTGAAGCATCAAATTGTGAATTGAGGAACCTTTTCGCATCTGACAGATAAACCCAACCGGGAGGATTCGCGAAAGTCTCGCAACAACCTATTCCCGTCTTTTGTTTTGACTGGTGATTCAAAAATATCACGACGAAGGCGTTTGTGGTACTGCCGGATATAGGTAATATCCTCACTTTTGCCATTTCCATAAAAATAGTGGGTCACAACACTCGAGTCGCATACTTCTAACAGCATTCCTCGCTCAACGCCTATTGCCACTGAAGAAAGACCGACAACACCGACAAAGCTGGTGAGGATGAACCAAAAAAAGGGACGTAAACCCATATTTTCCTCCACAGTTTTTTCTAATGCCATATCTGTGCCATCCCATCAAAACCTCTCAGAGTGTTGATTAAGTCTAATCTGCGTCGTTCACACCCTCAAATCTCACTTTAACTTAGTCATGGCTACGCCTTCGTTCGATTTGGGGGCTGCGGCCTAGCATCTTGGAACTTTTTGACCGCCCAGAAAGGAGTTTTTCAACGACCTGCAAGGAAGGAGTTTTGGAACAAAATAGAATTTATTTGTGTCAATTTTCTTTACACCTGTAGATGGCTTGCTGGCCATACCGGGTCTCCATCAAATTTGTGTAACTAGTTGATTCTCCGTCCGGATGTACCTGGAGTTCAAATAACCGCAGACTTGCATTATTTTAAGCCTGAAATAGTGCATATTTCGATAGCCGAAGGCTCTTCGCTTCAACATTTTGATGACATTGTTGTGGCCCTCAGAGAGGGCGGATGTAACCCTGTAGTCAAAATAGTTTTTTAGTGTGGCCCATCCACCATTGAGATTTGTATACCACTTTTGAAGGTGTTTAAATCCGGCCTGCCAGATCCAATCGCCGACATCTTCAAAGATTTTCTTAGCCTCATTCTCTGTCGGCTGATCAAAGAAGGTTAGCATTCGCTCTTTAATCAGTTCCAATCTAAAGAAGTTCTCGTTGCTCTTTACAACTTCGCTGATATGTTGTTTTTCCTCTTCCGTTCGGCGATCAGCTGCTTTGAGGAAAAGGTATTTGTACTTGCCTCTGGTTTGTCGGGCAAGCTCTGAGCCTTTTCCCACTTCCCCATGAAGCTCTATACGCTGATCATTTAATGCGACCTCAAAGTTTTGCATAATATGGAAGCGATCCCACACTAGCTTCGCATTAGGGCAGTAGTCTTTAACACTCTTGGCATAATCATCGTGTTGGTCAGCGGCAACAACTTCAATGTCCTTACAGGCTTCCTCGCCAATTAGAATAAAAAACTGATCCAACGAGTTTTTATCTCTGGATGGGGAAACCCAAATAACTCTTCTGGTATCCAAATCACTGACTACTGTAAAAAACCTTTCATTTCGCGATTCCAAGGGGCTTCTTGGCTTTTTGCGAGCATAGACTTCATCGACGGATATTCTCTTCACTTTGGGAATTTTGTAATGGCCCAGCATCCGAAGCATTCTTGCATAATCAAGACGCCAGGTCGTCATCTCATCTTGGTCGGCAAATTCTGCGACTCGGGAAACCGCCGC